>JANNCH010000212.1:0-4853 GCA_031386315.1 Pseudobdellovibrionaceae bacterium | reverse complement strand
CAGGTGTGCCATTGATGCGAATTTCATAGTGCAAGTGTGGACCTGTCGATCGACCTGTATTGCCCACAGCGCCCACAACATCCCATTTGTTTATACGTTGGCCCGCTTGAACATAGATTTGTGACATATGACCAAATCGTGTTGTAACACCAAAGCCATAATCGATTGTGACAAGCTTACCGTAGGACTCATCATACGAAGCAAAAACTACGACCCCATCTGCCGGGGCGTAAACCGGAGACCCTGGTGCCGCCGCAATATCTAAACCCGCATGCAAAGTTGTTTTGCCCGTGAACGGAGACATGCGATATCCAAAGCGTGACGTCAGCCAACCTCGGGTTGGTTTAATATTTGGAGTTGAGTTCAACAAACTTTGACGTTCGCTGAGACTTTCCCAAAGTTCGATGACACTTTGTTCTTTGAGTTGTGTTTCTTTAACGGCTTTATCAATTCGTACAACAAGTGATACATAGTCCTTATCCGTTTTTTCAATGGCGACTTCGCCCACTTGGTCATTCAAAGGCTTTTTAGTATTGAAGACCTGATCTTCTTGAGCAATATGTTCTGGTGCTGCTCGCTGATCCATAGGTTCGTACTCTTCAATCTGCTGGCCCGGCGCAGGTTTGGCGCCCATGGTGAGTTTAGAAATTCGATCATCTGATTCAACGTTCGTGATTAATTTTAATTTAGTCGTAAATGTTTTTACACGTTCTAAAGAATTTTCAAGCGCACTGACCTTACCTTCAACAACTTGGAATTGCTTTGTGAGTTGAGCATTTTCTGCACGCAAACGTTTGTTTTCCATGGCTTGCAATAAAAGACCAAAATAATCTACCAGTCCAGCTGCAAAGATAATGATAATAACCGCCGCTATAAAAGATCCCGCCTTCATCCATGCTGCAGACAAAACAAACTTACGGGTTTGACCCGTCTGATTGCTGACAACAAAGAATGTGACCTTTTTAGGATTGCTCATTTTGGCGTGCTCATTCTATTCGTAAAAGTGTAATGCCAAGACTGTGACATTATCGTCGCCGCCGTTGGCAAGGGCTTGTTCTACACAAGCTTTTACTGCTTTGTCAGGCGGATTCTGACTAAAAATTTCGCTAATGCGTCGATCAGGAACCAAACCCGATAAACCATCAGAACAGATCAAGAAAGTTTCACCTGGGAAAATTTCGCGCTCGATTACATCGGGGTAAACATCACGCTCATAGCCCACACTGCGAGTGATAACATTGCGACCAACAAAATTTTGAATTTGCTCTTCGTTGATGACGCCTGCACGCAGTTGTTCATTCAGCAAAGAGTGATCTTCAGTAACTTGCCAAAGATATGGTTTTTTAAATAAGTAACAACGGGAATCCCCCACGTTACCCACATACAAATGTTTTCCACGAATGTAAGCAATCACCATCGTCGTGCCCATACCAGAAAGCTCTGGACGTACTGTGGCAGCCATATCGAAAATACGACGACTCGCTTCTTCATAGGCCAGCAAAATAATTTCTCGCGGAGATTTTTTAAGGGCTGCCGGTTGTTGCGTCACTTCTTCGGCCGTCTCAACGGCTAAGCTAGATGCGACTTCTCCGCCAGAATGACCACCCATGCCATCTGCAACAATGAACAAACCGAGTTCTTTGTTTATCAAACAAGAATCTTGATTTGAGTCGCGGCGCAAGCCTTTATCTGTCACATACCATGCATCGAATTTCATTGGTTTCATTTTGACCCGCCGCTCGTTGCGAGTCAAACCTGGAGCCCAAAAAGCGGACCTAGACTTCAGTCGAATTCTACATTTGCAATGAACCTTCCACTACATTTCAGGTGTCTAATCACCGATAGGTGGACTATGAGAATGCTCGCAAAGTTACGTAACGCATTTATACTCTCTGTCCTGCTTCACACACTGCTGATTGCGGGTGTGTTTTTATTCAGCGACAAGATGAAAAGCCCTGAAGTTGCCACTGTAAATATTGATTTTCTTTCGGCCGAAGAAATTGAAAAACTTAAAAAAGCAGATCAATTCAACCAAATGAATCAAGTTGTTGAGCAAGATGAAAATGTTGTCAATCAAGACACGCCTGAAAACGCAAAATTTTTGAGTGCGAAAAATCAAAAAGTTAAAAAAGAAACCATGGCTTCAAACCGTGGTGATTTTCAAAACACGCGTAATAAAGCTGTGACCAAACAAGGGGCCGCAGCGAAACCTACGCCTGAACAAATCAAAAATCTATTTTCAGGTTATGATCCCTCAGCTTCGTTCGAACGTCAGAAAAAACAACAAGAACAGCAACCCGTCGGCGAAAACAGTCCGGACATGGCCCAAGGCACTGGAAGTGTTAGCCAAACAAATGACTACAACAAAGATGTCGATCGTGGGTTAGAAACACTACTGAACACACGTGAATTTAAATATTATTCTTACTACAACCGTATTCGTCGTCAGCTGGCCCAACATTGGGAAGGCAAAGTGCGCGAAAAACTTTCTAAAATGTACAAAGAGCGTCGTGCACCTGCGAGTTTGAATGAAGACAAAACCACAAAAATTATTGTTGTACTAAACGCAACTGGAACTCTGGTCAAAGTACAAATCATCGGCGATTCGGGCGTACGCGATCTAGACGACGCAGCTGTGGAAGCCTTCCGTGCGGCAGCCCCTTTTCCCAACCCTCCGAAGGGTATTGTCGAGCAAGACGGCACTGTTAAAATTCGCTGGGACTTCGTACTCGAGACTTAATCGACTGAAAGCCTCACATCCATTGATGACACATAGTTTAATCTGATAGCCTTTGGCGCTCTAGAATGCTAGGAATAGCCCTTCATTCCATATCAAGGAGCACCACTTGGACCACCCAGCGTTAAAGAATGCGAATCGCGAAGTTCTTGAGTCAATCGCACGTCGTGCGCACTACCTCGCCACACAGATGATTTATCAAGCCAATCACCGTAACGACAAAGCCAAAGGGGATCCAAAAGTAGGTGGTCACCCGGCAGCTACATCGAGTGCGTTGCACATCATGGGTGCCTTGCACTTGATCGCAAAAACAGGTTTTGATCATGTGGCTAACAAGCCCCACGCTTCACCAGGCGATCACTCATACAATTACCTCCTGGACTTGTTTCTGAAAAATGACTTCTCGAAACTTTCTCAAGAAGAAGCCGACACAGCCATGATGGGACTTCGCAAATATTCAAAAAATGGCGAGCCCGTTTTTCAATCTTACCATTCAACATACGATAGCGATCATCATAATTTTTTCCCATCGGGCACCGTAGGCATTCCACCTGTTGAAGCAGGATACTTGGCCCTTGCTTATCGCTATGCTCGTGAGCACGGCTACGAAGTTCCAGACGCGCACTTCTGGGCTTTGTGCGGAGATTCTGAATTCCGTGAAGGTTCGATGTACGAAGCTGTCCCTGACTTTGCTGAACGCGAAATTGGTTCATTGACTTGGATCGTGGATTATAACCGTCAGTCTTTGGATGGTCACCGTATCACCAATAAAAAAATTATGAATGGAACAGACGCTGATCGCATCGAGCGCACGATGGCTGCCAACGGCTGGGAAGTAATTCAAGTTCGTCACGGTGCTAAACGCCAAGCCCTGTTTCAAAAGAAAGACGGCGATCTTTTCAAAAATTTCTTAGAAGTAGAACTGGAAGATTACGAACTTCAATCTTTGCTTCTTGTGAAAGATATCAAAGCCCTTAAAAAGGGAATTGGAAAAGAGCACCCAAGTTTAAAAAAATTCTTAGACGGCGTTTCTGATCAAGAACTTTACGATGCTTTCCGCGACTTCGGTGGACACGATATTCTTTTGATGGCCGAAGCCATGCTGACTTCTAAGAAAAGCACTCGTCAGCCAACAATCATCATTGCCCACACTCTGAAAGGTTGGGGACTTCGCTCGGCCGCACAACCAGGCAATCACTCATCATTACCGACCGAAGAGGAAGTGACGGCACTTAAAGAAGCCCAAGGCATCAAAGGCGAAAAACTTTTTGAAAGATTCGCTAGCTCAACGCCTGAATCTAAATTTTTAAAAGATCGCAGCGAAAGACTTTTTAAAGACATCAAGGCGCAAGATGCTTTAAAAGCAAAAAACCAAAAACTTTTTGCAGAAAAATTAACAGCTTTCGGCGAAATTCCAGAATCATTGGACATCAACACTAAAATGACTAGCTACCCGCACACGCAGTGGATGTTGGGTCAGCTAACTGCAAAACTTGTTCGCATCGCAAATACTCCGGCCGATGAGAAAAAATTAGTAGAAAAACAAAAAGCCCTTACACAGGCCGAAAAAGCTTGGAAATTGCCAGGTGAACTTTTCATCACAATGGCTCCAGATGTGGGGACATCGACAAATTTAAATCCTGCGATGGATGGTAAAATTTTTGGTGCACCTGTTGTTGTGGATCACGAAGCTGATCTTGGCGTAAAAGATGAAAAACTTCCGGATCTAGTTCCGGGCGAAGAAGAAAACGATCGCTTCTTACGCTTTGAAATTGCCGAAGGCAATGTGATGTCATGCGTAGGTGCTTTTGGTCGCATGCGCGATACCTTGGGTATTCCAATAGTTCCATTGATGACAGTTTATGATTTCTTTATCAAACGCGCATTGGATCAGTATTTTTATAATCTTTACTGGAAAAGTTCTTTCATCTGCGTGGGTACGCCATCCGGTGTGACACTTTCACCAGAAGGTGCGCAGCACGGCTGGAAGTCAGATATTCAAATCCCCCACCAAATCACTTGGGAGCCCTTCTTCTGTCAAGAGCTCGACTGGATTCTATGTGATGCCATTAAACGCCATGTAATGAGTGACAACACCGGACGCACAGGTGTGCTG
>JANNCH010000209.1:0-5272 GCA_031386315.1 Pseudobdellovibrionaceae bacterium | reverse complement strand
CGTAAAAGACATGCCTGGATTCATTGTGAATCGCATTTTGATGACGATGATCAATGAAGCTGTCTACACACTACACTAAGGCATTGCTTCTGTGGAATCAATTGATAGCGCCAAGAAGCTTGGAACGAATCAACCCATGGGGCCATTAACTTTGGCTGACTTTATCGGTCTTGATACGTGTTTGGCGATTATGAATGTTTTGCATGATGGTTTGGGTGACTCAAAGTACCGTCCCTGTCCACTGCTTGTAAAATATGTCGAAGCAGGATGGCTGGGTCGCAAAACAAGCCGTGGATTTTACAATTACGAACAAAAATAAATAGGAATCGATATGGCAACTTTTGAATATAAAACTATTACTTTAGATCAAGGTGAAAACGCCGTTTGGACTTTAAAGATCAACAGGCCCGAAGCTTTGAATGCATTGAACTCAGATGTAGTGAATGAAATGGCCGATGCTCTTCGTCAAATCGGCGAAATGCACTATGAAGATGCGCGTGCACTCATCGTCACGGGTGCTGGTGAAAAGGCTTTTGTTGCCGGTGCGGATATCAAAGAAATTTCAGAACTTAATCAAGATCAAGCATACTCATTCGCGCAACGTGGGCAAAGTGTGTTTCATGAGTTAACACTTTTAAAAATTCCTGTGATTGCCGCCGTGAATGGCTTTGCTTTGGGTGGTGGTTGTGAACTCGCTTTGGCCTGTGATTTTATTTACGCCTCTGAAACTGCAAAATTCGGTTTGCCAGAAGTGACCTTGGGTTTGATCCCTGGTTTTGGCGGCACAGTTCGTATGGCCCGCGCCATTGGGCAGCGACGAGCTCGCGAGCTTACTTACACAGGTAATATGATCAATGCCCAAGAGGCTTTGACTTTGGGTTTAGTGAACAAGGTTTTCTCAGCGGGTGAGTTGATGGCGGGTGTGAATAAAACCATCGAAACTATTTTGGCCCGTGCACCTATTGCTGTGGGGGCTTCAAAAGTTTCAATCAATCAAGCTTGGGATATGGATATCGATCAGGCACAAAAAAATGAAGCGAATATTTTTGCGGCTCTTTTTAGTTCTGACGATGTGAAAGAGGGCACTAAGGCCTTCATTGAAAAAAGAAAAGCGAACTTCAAGGGAAACTAAAAATGGCTTACCAGTTGAAAAATCCTGTACGTATCGTGACCGCAGCAGCACTGTTTGATGGACATGATGCGAGTATTAATATCATGCGCCGTATTTTACAGGATTTTGGAGCCGAGGTTATTCATCTTGGGCATAATCGTTCGGTAAACGATGTCGTTAAGGCCGTGTTACAGGAAGGCGCCCAAGGTGTCTGCATTAGTTCGTATCAGGGTGGCCATATGGAGTACTTCAAATACATGAAGGACCTTCTTGATGAGGCCGGTGCAGGTTATGTGAAGATCTATGGCGGTGGCGGCGGGGTTATTGTTTACGATGAAAAGAAAGAACTCGAGGCCTACGGCATTTCGCAGATTTTTCACCCCGATGATGGACGCAGAATGGGTCTTGAAGGAATGATTCAAATGATCGTCGAAGGATGTGATTTTGATTTGTTAGCCGCGCAGAAAAACTTTAAAAACAAAAAAAATATTTTTGAAGGTGACACTGTCCCTTCAGTCGAATTGGGCGTTGCCCTCACAGCCATTGAAAATGGCGTCCATGATTTAAGTTTAGAAAACACAGGACTTGTTGCATACAAAAAGTCCCATAAGGTTCCAGTTCTCGGCATCACGGGGACCGGCGGGGCCGGTAAGTCGTCTCTCATTGATGAGTTGGTACAACGATATCTCAACGCCTATTCGGATAAAAAAATTGCGGTTATCTGCGTAGATCCATCCAAGCGAAAAACCGGTGGATCGCTATTGGGTGATCGTATTCGTATGAATTCGCTCAGCCGCAACCGCGTGTATATGCGCTCGGTGGCTTCGCGTGGTTCAGGTAAAGAGATCGCCAATTCGCTTCCAGCAATTTTAGACTTTGTAAAGCAATTGAATTTCGATTTGATCATCGCCGAAACTTCGGGGATAGGTCAGGGCAATATGGCCATCATGGATGTTAGTGATCTTTCAATGTATGTTATGACATCTGATTTTGGTGCTCAGTCGCAGCTCGAAAAAATTGATATGATCGACTATGCCGATTTAGTTGCTGTGAATAAGGCGGATCGTCGTGGTGCTTTGGATGCACTTCGTGATGTGACGAAACAGTACAAACGATCGCGCAAAATTTTTGATGAAAAAACAGATGTCCCTGTTTTTTTAACTCAAGCCTCGCAGTTCAATGATGGTGGCGTGAATAAGTTATTTTTTAAAATGGTCGATGTGCTAGCTCAAAAATATCCTGAAGGCGCTTGGACGGTGGATGCCAGTCATCGTAAAAATATTCTTTCTTCAGAAGAAAACGTGATCATCCCGGCAGGCCGTCAAAATTATTTGGCCGAAATTGCAACCAGTGTACGCAAATACAAAGAACGCACTGAAAAACTTGCAGACAAGGCTTCTCAGTTAGGATCGATTGATAATGTTGCGAAGTTGCTGAGTGTGGACACTGCTAAAGTCAGTCAGGTAAAAAAAGATTTATCCGAAGACTTTACGACTGACGAATTTGAATCCTTAAAAAACTGGGACCAGTTGTTGGCGCGCTATGCAGGTGATCAATTGGTCTTTAAAGTTCGTGATAAAGAAATTCGTCAGGACCTGGTGCGTGAATCCTTGAGTGGAACAAAAATCCGCCGAGTGGTGTTACCAAAACTCAAAGACTGGGGCGATCGTTTTCGTTTCTTACGTTTAGAAAATATTCCTGGTGAGTTCCCGTACACCGGCGGGGTGTTTCAGTTAAAGCGTGCAGACGAAGATCCGAAACGGATGTTTGCAGGCGAAGGTACGCCCGAACGAACCAATCGTCGGTTTCATTACTTAACCGAGGGCGAAACGGCCCATCGGTTATCAACGGCCTTTGATTCGGTAACTTTATACGGACAAGATCCAGATAAGCGCCCAGACATTTTTGGTAAAGTCGGTGAGTCAGGTGTTAGTATTTGTACGCTCAGTGACATGAAAAAGCTGTATGCGGGTTTTGATCTGTGCTCTCCAAATACTAGCGTCAGTATGACAATCAACGGTCCAGCGCCCATGATTTTAGCTTTTTATTTCAATACGGCCATCGATCAGCAGGTCGAGAAAAAAGTAAAAGAATTGGGACGTAAACTCACAGATGCCGAATACAACCAAGTAAAGGTTTGGACTCTGCAGCAGGTACGTGGAACGGTTCAGGCTGATATTTTGAAAGAAGATCAAGGTCAGAATACTTGTATTTTCTCAATCAACTTTGCCTTGAAGATGATGGGTGATATTCAAGAGTATTTCGTTCGACAAAATATTCGCAACTTTTATTCTGTCAGTATTTCAGGCTATCACATCGCTGAAGCGGGTGCGAATCCGATCAGTCAATTAGCATTCACCCTGAGCAATGGTTTTACTTTTGTAGAGTATTATTTAGCCCGTGGTTTGAATGTGGATGATTTTGCACCGAATTTGAGTTTCTTTTTTAGTAATGGTTTGGATCCCGAGTATGCGGTCTTAGGACGCGTCGCCCGTCGGATATGGGCCGTGGCTATGCGTGATCTTTACAAAGCCAACGATCGCTCGCAAAAATTGAAATACCATATCCAAACTTCAGGACGCTCATTGCATGCGCAAGAAATTGACTTCAATGACATACGAACGACTTTGCAAGCTTTGCTGGCCATCTATGACAATTGCAATAGTCTGCATACCAATGCATACGACGAAGCGATAACGACACCCACTGAAGAATCCGTTCGACGTGCTATGGCTATTCAATTGATTATCAACCGTGAATTCGGAATGACCAAAAACGAAAATCCGACTCAAGGCAGTTACTTTTTAGAAGAACTCACTGATTTAGTCGAAGAGGCCGTTTTGAGTGAATTCGTAAAAATCAATGAACGTGGCGGAGTTCTAGGTGCCATGGAAACTCAGTACCAACGTTCTAAAATCCAAGAAGAAAGTCTTTACTACGAGCGCCTCAAGCATGACGGTACTTTGCCAATCATTGGTGTGAACACATTTATCAACCCAAAAACACTGGAAGCCAATTATGTGCCACCAAAAATTGAACTAGCCCGTGCTTCGTACGAAGAAAAAAACCAACAATTGAGTGATGTGCATGCTTATCAAAAAAATTACTCAAAAGAGGGCACAGAGGCTTTGCAAAAACTAAAAGTGGCAGTACTAGGTGGACAAAATATTTTCGAAGCCCTCATGGATGCCGCCCGTGTATGCAGTTTATTTCAAATGTCACAGGCTCTATATGAAGTGGGCGGTCAATACCGTCGCAATCTGTAAAGTCGGTGATTAGAGTTCGCTAGTTATTTTTCAGTTATAAATTTAAGTAAGAGGAGATTTTATGCATATAGTTTGGATGATCATCGTAGGTTTCTTTATTGGTTTGATCGCAAAGTTTTTAATGCCCGGTCGTCAAGGCGGCGGCTTCATTCTGACTTCGTTGTTGGGAATTATCGGTTCTGTTGTGGGTACGTTTATTGGTCAAGGTCTTGGTTGGTATAATGAAGGCGAGCCGGCTGGATTCATCGCCTCTGTGGTTGGGGCCATGATTTTTCTTTTGATTGCACGTTCGTTTTCAAAAAAATAGTAGAGATTCGAAGCGAGGACGCGCCCAAATAAAATTATAACTCGTCGAGTTCCGGAATGCGTGAAAACGCAATCCGGGTCGGGGCGGTCTCTTGCTGTTTATGCAAAGATCCCACATACACTGTGCTTTTGCCATAACGATCATTGATTGCATCCACGGCTTTAAATAGCGTATTTCTTTTATCATCTTCAAACATGGAAAGTTGATGTTCTTTTTCAGCGGTGAAGTTGCCCAACGTAACGCTGACTTTGAAGGGTTTTCCTTTTGCGGGGACTTTTTTATAGGCCTCATTAAAGAGCTTTAAAAACATACTCGTGTCTTGGCTTGCGTGAAATGAAAAGCTTTCTTCAAAACGAACTTCATCCATATAACGAATAGAGATCGAAAGGGCTTGGCACATTTTATTTGCTCGCCGCAAGCGAACCGCAGCCTTTGAGATTAATTTATGAGCAATGGTTTGGGTTCCTGCCAAAGTTCGTTCTTTGGGTGGTATCACGTGGGAATGCCCGATGGATTGTGTGTGCTGATGGGCCACGTGAATATGTTTACCTTTGAATAGATAATAATAGCGAGAACCGATCAGTCCAC
>JANNCH010000166.1:0-1690 GCA_031386315.1 Pseudobdellovibrionaceae bacterium | reverse complement strand
TATCGAGAGGAAAAAAAAGAAATTCTTGTGCTTAATGATAAACATATATTTTTATTTTAGGCCGTTGCCGAATAAGAATTTCACCGCCTTTCCGTTCCCGCGTGTTCCGAGTGCAAGCAAGAATGTACGTGTCACGGTAATTGCAGAAAACATCGAGACCATGACACCAAGACCGAGCGTAAGGGCAAAACCCTTCACCAGCGATGTACCGAACCAGAAGAGAATAACAGCGGAGATAATCGACGAGATGTTTGAGTCGCGGATGGAGAGCCATGCGCGTGCGAATCCGTCGTGCATTGCATCAGTGATATCCTTTCCTTTCTTCAGCTCTTCTTTCATGCGCTCGAAGATGAGAATGTTTGCATCGACTGCCATACCTATAGAGAGAATAAAGCCGGCAATACCTGCGGCGGTGAGTGTAACGGGAATGAGCTTAAATATCATGAGCATGATGGCGATATAAATCGCGAGTGCAAGCGTCGCCACGAGTCCAGGAATGCGGTACCAAAGGAAAAGGAAGATGGCGACGATGATGATGCCGATGAGTCCAGCCTTCACACCGGAGTGAAGTGCGCTCGCACCGAGCGTTGCACCAACAGTCTGCGTTGAGAGGAGGCTGATTGGCACAGGAAGTGCGCCGGAGTTGAGTCGTCCAACAAGTTCTCGAGCCTCGGCAATCTTGAAGCTGCCGGAGATTTCCGCGTTGCCGTCGAGAATCGCCTCACGAACAACGGGGGTCGAGATGGGGGCGCCATCAAGGTAGATAGCAACGGACTTTCCAATGTTTGCCTTTGTGAGCTCGGAAAACATCTGTCGCCCCTCTTCGGTGAAGGTCAAAAGTACTTTTGGCTCGTTTGTGCGATCGTCAAAAATGAGCGATGCCTTCGCAAGCTTCGAACCATTGAGGAGCGTGTTGATGTAGTTCGGGTCCAACTGAAGAAGTGGGTCGCTGGCGACAATCGCCTGCTTCATTTCTTCAGTAAGCTCCGAGTTCTTCAGCAACTCCTGAGCTTTTGTGTATGCCGCCGCAATTGCGGTCTTCTCGTCTCCTTCCGGACGCTCGGTCTTGAATTCAAGCAGTGGAGTTTGTCCAATGAGGTCAACGGCCTTTTTGATGTCGGTCACGCCGGGGAGCTCGACGAGCAAGCGCTGTGCGGGTGCACCCGAGATTGAATTTGCAACCTCAATCTGGATTACCGGCTCTGAAACACCAAACATGTTCACGCGGCGCTCAATGACGTCGCGGAGCGCATCCATCGTCTGACGCACTTCATTCTCGGCAATCTTTGACGTATCCGCCTGATAGACAAGTTGAGTACCGCCTTGGATGTCGAGTCCGTATCGAAATGGGAACTTCGCCAATGCGTTATCGGGCTGATATTGACCAATATAAATAAAATAGCCGACGCCAAAACCTGCAAGGAGCAGCATGAGGGCGATGAATCGTTTTCTCCACATAATATGAGGATTATAGGGGTACTCTATATATAAGTAAAGCGGGCAAGCAATAACCGCCCAACAAAGGTCTGATCTTTGTGTTATTTGATGGGGGCGCCGGCGGCGGGGTCGTAGGGAATCATTTCGATGATGCGGTCAATGGATGGGCGGTATAAGATAGCTCTTTTGATACTCGAATACACCAGTACCTTGTCCCCTGCGAGGGCGTATTGGAAGAAGGGTTGGTCTGAAA
>JANNCH010000157.1:0-8410 GCA_031386315.1 Pseudobdellovibrionaceae bacterium | reverse complement strand
GCTGTGATCACGGGAACTCCAGTGCTGCTTTGCACCAACACTCTCACAGTCATTTTTTTGATGTCAAGACACTAGGTGATAGTATAAGTCTGCTTCTAGATAGTTATTTCGATCTTTTTTCATCTTTAGTAAGGATGTCGTCAATGGCAAAAAAAGTTGCGAAGAAAGTAGTAAAGAAGGCTGCGGCTAAGGCTACTGCAAAGCCGGCTAAGCCTGTTAAACCCGCTGCGAAGGCAGTAAAAGCTGCGGTCGTTAAGCCAGTAGCTTCAAAAGCGAAACCAGCTGCTGCAAAGCCTGCAAAAGCAGTCGCGGTGAAACCAGTTGCTGCTGCGGTCAAGCCGCCTGAAAAAGTGGCGAAGCCAGTTAAAGAAGTGCCTGTCGCGAAGGTTGAAAAACCAGCCGGCAAAGTGAAGCTAGAGGTCGTTGGCAAAGAAGACGCGGCTCCGGCCAAAAAAGAGAAAAAAGTTAAAATTGATAAGACGGGTCTAAACGATGACCAGGTTAAGTGGCGCGAATACCACGAAAGACATAAAGCGGATAAGCCACAGGCCTATACGATTTCGGGTCAGTTCGAAGCTAAAACACCCCTCCAACACAAACTTTTTGGATGGGGATATATCCTTTCTAATGAATACGATCGGCTGGAAGTTTTGTTCGAAGACGGCAAAAGAATGCTGATCAGCAACAGGAAGCTATAACGACGCACTGAATTTAATTGCCTGTGTGGCCAATCTGACCTACTAATTAAATCACGCATGGCAAAAGATGATTTAGCACAAGTAGATGGTAAAGTGGTGGACGCTCTCGCTGGGGGCATCTATAAGATCGAACTTGATAACAAAGTTGTTATCAATGCAAAACTTTGCGGAAAAATGAGACGTTTTAATATCCGCGTAGTTGTCGGTGACCGTGTGAGTGTAGGTGTTTCACCTTACGACCCTTCTCATGGCCTTATCATGTTCCGACATAAATAATAAATGAACATATCATAGTGAATTAATTTGACCCGTCTCAGAAATCTGAAAAACTAAGACGCATGTTTAAAAACATCCATCGGTAGCGTTGGCGCTGATGGGTTCGTAATTTGCTTTTATTGCTTACAGAGGTTTAGTATGGATCAGTCTCTTCAGAATTATTTGGCTAAAATGGTTGTTGGCGTATCTGCAAAGTCTGCGCAGTCAGTTTTGGAGCTAGCCGCAGAGGGCGGAACAGTTCCCTTTATTGCTCGTTACCGTAAAGAAAAAACGGGAAACCTGGATGAGGTGCAAATTCGCAATGTGATCGAAGCGAATGAGACCTTCGGTGAAATTGTTAAGCGTAAAGCTTTCTTAGTAAAAGAAATTGGCGAACAAAATAATCTGACGGCAGAAGTTCAAAAACGTATCGATTTATCATGGGACTTGGGCGAACTCGAAGAGATCTACAAGCCATTCAAGAAAAAGAAAAAAACCAAAGCAACGATTGCTCGCGAAGCAGGCTTAGAGCCTTTGGCTACATGGATTTGGGATATGGGGCATGGCAAATTGAAAGATGACGCCACCATGGAAATGAAGGCGAAGGCTTTCTTAAATCCGACTGCTAAAATCGTAACCTATGATGATGCCCTTAAAGGTGCGCAGGATATCTTGGTCGAAAAAATTGCCAATGATGTTGAATTGCGTGCCATGGTTTCTAAAAACTACAATGAAAAAGGCCGTGTACTTTCTAAGGCGGCCAAAGGCTACAAGCCAAATTCAAAATTTGAGATGTATCAACAGTTCGAAGAGCCCGTTAAAAGTCTTTTCGATGCAAAAGCATCCCATAGATATTTGGCGATGCGACGTGGATGGCAAGAAGAAGAGCTTTCTGTTGACGTGAAAGCGGATGACGAAGAGTTATTAAGTGCTTACGAAAGATTTGCGACAAGCACTCCGGATACAAACACGGGCGATTACCTAAAAACCTGTGCACGCATGGCTTTGAATGTTTATGTTGTGCCTTCGGTGACAAATGAAGTTCATCGTATTTTGAAAGAAAAAGCAGATGCGGATGCTATTACTGTATTTGCTGAAAATGTTCGTAAACTTTTGTTAGCATCCCCGTATGGTTCAAAATGTGTTCTAGGTGTGGATCCTGGTTTGCGTACAGGTTGTAAAGTGGCCCTCATTGATAAGAGCGGAAGTTTTATCTCTAACACTGTGATGCAAATCCTGGGTGATGGGGCCGAGCAAAAAGGCAAAACTCTTTTCAGCGAAGTTTTGAAGCAGATACAGATTGATGCCATTGCCGTGGGTAACGGAACTGCGGGACGTGAAACTGAAATGTTCTTGCGTAAAATTTTAAAGGATTTAGGTAAAAATATTCCGGTTGTTATGGTCAGTGAATCAGGTGCCTCTGTTTATTCGGCTTCTGATATTGCTCGCCAAGAATTTCCGGATCTAGATTTGACTGTGAAAGGTGCTATTTCGATCGCACGTCGTTTGCAGGATCCTTTGGCTGAACTTGTAAAAGTAGATCCAAAATCTATTGGCGTGGGTCAGTATCAGCATGATGTGAATCAGCCGGCATTGAAAAAATCATTGGATGCGGTTGTTGAATCTTGTGTGAATGCAGTAGGTGTTGACGTGAATACGGCATCAGCCTCATTACTTTCACATGTTTCAGGTATCGGACCAGCGCTTGCGAACAACATCGTCGAGTATCGTAAAAAAGCTTTGTTCTCGGATCGTGCCGAGTTGCTTAAAGTCGGTAAATTTTCTGCCAAAGTATTTGAACAAGCCGCGGGTTTTTTAAGAATTCCAAGCAGCAAACAGGTTTTGGATTCTACGGGAATCCATCCTGAGCGTTATCAAGCTGTGACTGATATGGCGAAAGATATGGGTGTGACCCTTTCTGAAGTGATCGGCGACGGAGCCAAAAAATTACTCGCACAAAGAACAAAGTGGGCCACACTTGTGGGTGAGTTTACTTTTGATGACATCGTAAAAGAATTAGAAAAACCTGGTCGTGATCCGCGTGATCCATTCAAAGCTTTTCAATTTCGCGATGATATTTTTGAAGTGAAGGATTTGCGTGATGCCATGGTTTGTCCTGGTATCGTTACAAATGTGACGAACTTTGGTGCCTTTGTTGATATCGGTGTGCATCAGGATGGTCTAGTTCACATATCTGAGCTTTCAAATAAATTTGTTGATGATCCACGCAAAGTTGTAAATCCAGGTGATCATGTGACTGTGAAGGTCCTTAAGGTGGACACTGTTAAAAACCAAATTTCACTTTCTATGAAAATGGACTCACCAACGGAGGCTCGCGCTCCGCAAGAGCGTGGTGCGCAAAGACCACAGCAAAAGACTGCTGCAGGTGGGCGTCCACAGTCAGGTGGCGGCGGTGGCCGCTCGCATCAAGAGCAACGCCTTCCGGCAAAACCGCCGGGCAACCCATTCAACAATCCGTTCGCAGCTTTAACTGGACTTAATAATAAGAAATAATAACCCGGAGGAAACATGGCTCAAAAGAAAAATTTCAAAAAAGGTGCTCGTAGCAAAGCTAAGAGACTTGCGAAAAAGAAAAGAATGTACCGCGCTAAACTTAGAAAATAAGTAAAGCCAATTTTGATCTCTTTAAGAAGGCCCCATTTGGGGCTTTTTTTTTGCCTATGGCTTTGCTAGAGTTAACTTCAAGGAGTTGTCGATGAATAAAAACTTTTTACTATTGGTTTTGGCTCCTTTCTTTGTTTGTTGTGCATCCGTGAAAGCACCCGTCGAGGTGAAAACTTCCGATGCAGCTAAGCCAACTATCAATGTTGATATCGATGATGATCTTTTTGGAACTTGGGAGCAGGTCTCAATTTCTTGTTCACATGGTGAAATGAGTAGAGAAGGTAAAGAAGCTCAAACAGCTTTTAAGTCCGGAATGTCTGCGGCCAAAGTTGTGGTGACCTCAGATAAAATATTCTGGGACATGAAAGAGTACAAAGATGTCGAAAAACCAAACAACTTTTGCCAGGTGACCATTGAAGAGCGTTGGCAAACAAAAGCACAAAATGTTTTGATAGTTTCTGATTCGGATGTTGTGGTTACTGGCAATGGACAGATTGTCTGTGATAAAAAATATTCCTATACCAAGCCCCGTGAGCACAAATACAAAGTCACTGAAAAAGAGCTATCTATCTATTTAAGCTCGACACGTGATGCGCTGACGGGTGTTTCTAATTCAGAGACTAAACTTTGTAAGGTAGGCGAGGTAACACTCAACTTCCAACGTGACCCCGCGGAAGCCCCGTAACAAGGCCGGATCCTGCGTTGCTTGGGCCGCGAGGCACGAGGTGAAACTGGAGTAATGTCGGTGGCTTGTGCGGCGTGCATGAGCACGCCTCCGCGCCTTCCTCGGTCGCGCCTTAGCTGCGGCCTTGTTTCGGGGCTTCCGCTTTGTTTAAGTTTTTATATTTTCTTTTTTTTTAATGGAGAATTTTTTTATGATTATTCAGACTAATTTGCTTCAGAAGGCTTTGGATGCGGCTCTTTCTACGGGTGCTGATTTTGCGGATATTTTTATTGAGGATACTTATTCTTCGAATCTTTCAGTTTTGAGTTCTTCGCCAGAGAAGGCCATTGTGGGGCAGTTGTATGGGGCGGGGATTCGATTGTTTTTTGGTCATGATGTGGTTTATGTGACGACCAATGATTTGACTGAAAAAGGTTTGATGAAAGCGGCTTTGACGGCCGCGAAATCTAAGCGTGGGGCTGCGGGCACTGTGGGTGTTAGTAAAAATTTTGATCAGGTGAGTTTTGATTCTATTCACACTTTTGGTGAAAAGCCTTGGGAGATCGGTCGGGATCGTAAATTTGCCTGGTTGCAATCTATAGATCAACACGCACGAGCTCGTAATTCACTGGTGACACAGGTGAATGCAATTTTGATTGAAAAGTTTCAACGTGTGCAAATTGTGAATTCACGCGGACTGTCTGCCTTTGATGAGCGTGCCTATTCACGTGTTGTGGCTGAGGCCCATGTTGAAAATATGGGTGTCAAAGAAAGTTCATTTAAAAAAATCGGCGAAATGGGAACATCAGATATGGTGGATCGTGCAGATCTGAAAACCTTGGCTGAAGAAGCCGTTGATAGTGCGATGTTGCTAACCACTGCGAAGTTCGCACCGGCGGGTGAAATGCCGGTGGTGATCGATAACGCTTTTGGCGGAGTGATTTTTCATGAAGCCTGTGGGCATGGGTTAGAGACAACTAGTGTTGCTAAGGGATCTTCTGTTTTTTGTGGTAAGCTGGGACAAAAAGTGGCCCATGAATCTGTGACGGCTATTGATGATGGTACAATCAGTAATGGTTGGGGTTCTTTGAATATTGACGATGAAGGTAATAAAACTAAAAAAACCACTCTGATTGAAAATGGGATTTTAAAATCCTATATCGTCGATGAAATGGGTGCGAGACAAACGGGTTATGAATTGACAGGAAGTGGTCGCAAAGAATCTTACAAGTATGCCCCCGCTTCTCGTATGCGCAATACTTTTATCGCGGCAGGAATAGATAGCTTTGAAGAAATGATTCGTGATGTGGATTACGGTATTTATGCGAAAGATATGGGGGGTGGTTCAGTGAACCCTGGCACAGGTGATTTTAACTTTGCCGTGCGTGAAGCCTATATTATTCGTAATGGTCGAATCGAAGAGGCCGTCAAAGGTGCTAGCTTGATTGGTCGTGGGATCGATGTGCTTGGAAAAATTACGAAGGTTTCAAGCGATTTAAAATTATCGGATGGAATGTGTGGCTCTGTCAGTGGATCTATTCCCGCAGCGGTGGGACAGCCGCAAATTCTTGTGTCTAGCTTACTAGTCGGAGGCAGAGCATAATGGATACTATCAAAGAAGTATTTCAAAAAATCAGTGCTCAAGCCAAGAACGATGGTGTCTTTGCTGAGTTGTTGATCAATGGCAGCGAGCAATTGCAACTGTCAGTCACTAAAGGAAGTTTAGAGAAATTTAACTCAAGTCATAGTGTGCGTGCAGGCTTTCGTGTCGTGAATGGTACTTCGCAAGGTTATGCCTGGACAGAAAATTTATCAGAGGATTCGATCGATCGTACTTACCGTGAAGCTCTTGATAGCGCTAAAATGTTCAAAGATAGTGGTGAGCTTATCCCATTGCCAAAAGCAGCAGAGAAAACAAGCGAAGACATGGACCTTTGCTTTGAAGAAGACGTCGATATAGAAAAGAAAATTGAAGTGGCCTTGCAGTTAGAATCTGAAGCTATGTCGACAGACAAGCGCGTCAGTTCAGTCCCTTGGAATTCATTTTCAGACTCGTTGAGCTGGGTGCGGATACTCAACACAGAAGGCTTAGATAAAAGTTTTAAACAAAAATACTATACTGGATACGCCTATGCTTTAGCCAAAGAAGGTGAAAGTTCAAAAACAGGTTTTGACATGCTTTTTGCGCGTAAGTTTTCAGACGTTGATGCAAAAAAAGTAGGTCGCCAATCGGCCCAAGAGGCTTTGAGTCGTCTAGGTGCACAGACTCTTGCGACGGGTAATTACCCTGTTGTGATGGATGGAAAAGTGGCGCAAAATTTGTTAGCATATCTTGGTGGGTATTTTTCTGCCAAAAGTGTTTATGAAAAGACCAGTATACTCAAAGACAAGCTAGGAAAGTCTATCGCTTCTACAAAAGTAACATTGGTAGATGACCCTCTCAATATAAAATGCATGGGCGTGCGTCCTTTTGATTCAGAAGGATTTAATAGTAAAAAGACAGTTCTTATTGAGAACGGTGTCGCGAAAAACTATCTGACGAATTTAGAGTATTCACAAAAAATGAACCTGCCACACACAGCCAGTGCGGTTCGTTCTCCGGCGACAGGAATGGATGTTGGATCATCAAATTTAATTGTGACAAAAGGAATTTTTAGTCGTCAGGAATTATTAGCTCGTTATCCGAAAGTAGTTTTTCTGACTGAAATTTCTGGTGGATTGCATAGTGGATTTAAGTCGACCACAGGTGACTTTTCTCTGCCAGGTGAAGGCTTTCTTTATGAAAATGGAAAGTGCATGGGGCCAGTGGATCAATTTGTATTCTCTGGAAATATCTTAGAGTTGTTAAACTGTGTTGAAGACTTGGGGAATGAGTATCCAGACAAGCTTTCATCGGTATTGACCCCAGATCTTTTGTTGAAGGAACTTTCTTTTGCCGGAGCCTAAATCATCGGAAGACACAGATTTTTATTGGCTTGAAGATTTGCATTCAGAAAAATCTCAGGCCTGGGTGCAAAACCAAAATCAAAAAACGATTGTGGCTTTGCAAAAGCATGATCAATTTCATCGCTATGTGGAAGAGGCCATGGCTTTTCATGCGAGCACCGATGCTTTGCCTTTTCAGACGGTGAGAGATGGTTTTATCTATCATGTGGACGTGACTGAAAAGAATCCATTGGGACGCTGGGTGCGTACAGCGGTTAAAGATTATTCCAATAAAACATTGGAATGGGAACTTTTGCTGGATTTAGATGAATTGTCGCGCAAAGAGAACAAGCAATGGTACTTTTCACAGGCCTTGTTTGCACCCAAGAGCAATCGTTGCATGTTATCACTTTCGGATCGAGGTTTAGATAAAAGCTTTGTGCGCGAATTTGATGTCGATACAAAAGAATTTGTAAAAGATGGTTTTGAAATTCCTGAATCCAAGGCCTTTTTTTCTTGGGTTGATAAAGAGACTCTTTTGGTAGGTGGACATAATGAAGCCACCAAAAATCACCTGGGCTATCCTCGAAGTATTGGTCCTTGGAAGCATGGTCAAAAACTTTCTGAAGTTAAAAACTGCATTGAGGGAAAGTTTTTGGAGATGGGTGTTTATGCCGGCGAATATGGACTGCATGGATGTGTGATAAAAGAGCAATTCACCTGGGATAAATCTCAATCTTTTTTATATCAAAAAGAAGGCAGTCTGCAGCGTCTGCATATCCCGGAAGCGGTTTGGGATGTCTCACTCATAAATGATTCTGTGATCTTTCAATTGGTTGAGGGTGTGGGTTCGTACAAATCCGGCAGTGTGCTAGAGGTCTCGTTGCAGGATGCTCTTTCAGGGGCCCATGAGGGACGATACAAAGTCATTGCTCAGGACGAAAACAATGTCTTTGTTGAGTATCTAACGGTCTTTAAAAATTCGTTTGCAATTTTTTTTCTTAAAGATGTCAGTCATGAATTGCGAATTTATTCAAAGCAAGGCGATGAATTTGTTGCCGAGAAGATATCGTTACCGGCTCATTCGACAGTGACGAGTATTTGTGAAGATTCTATTCAACAACAAAAGTATTTGATACTTGAAAACTTTGTGACTCCACGGGGTCTATATCATTTGCAGGGATCTGATTTGCGTTTTCTAAGACGGGCCAATGAAATCTATCAAGCAGATTTAGAAGTTCAT
>JANNCH010000104.1:0-1618 GCA_031386315.1 Pseudobdellovibrionaceae bacterium | reverse complement strand
GAATATAGGGAGGTGCTCATGGCCTGTCTCCTTTCAAGGATTTGATGATCACAGCCCCAGATCGGAATGCATTCGTTAGAATCCGACCTTCGTAGCCACACGCGGCGGCAACGAGGGTATTTAGGCCGCCGCAGAGCTTGGGGTAATCTGTGAAATGCACCTCTGGGTTGTCGCTCGATGGGATCCAGAGCCAACCGTGTGCGAGATGCTGACGGTGTTTGCCGTAGAGTTCGAAAAGCTCGTTGCCCCACTTGTCCCACGAGAGTCCGGCAGCAGCGCAGCCGGATTTCCATGCCTTGGTGGTTGGTGAGCTTTTTGTCGGATCGGTCTTACCCGCTAGCAATTTCATTGTGCCATCAAGGATTGCGCAGATCAGCAGCAGCTTGGTGGATCCCGGCAGGTCGCTGAGTTCCATGGAGCGGAATTGCCAGAGCATCGTTTCGAGTCCCTTCTGGAATGATGCCGGCAGTATTGCCAAGCCATGCGCCACCGTGGGAATTATATGATGCAAGGGATCGGCAGGCAATTCCCTGATGTTCATCCACATCGACTTGGATAGGGGGGAAAGGTTAGTTTGGCCAAGTCCAAGGTGACTGCTGATCGATCGTTCAATCACCCGGTGGTTTAGGCGAGTTTCCCTGTAAGCGGGCCAAGGATGGAATCCGTGGGTGAATCCAAGTGCGCGTTCGATACTCCTCACGACTGCTGTCCAGTTGGCTTCAGCCGGTAGGTTGAACTCATTGGAGCGGAGATGCAGGTGCAGTTCCTGACCTTTCTGAATCAGAGCTCCCTCATATCCCTGTCCCTTGAAAACATGAGTGTCGAGTGAGGATTCCGAGGCCTCTCCAAGAAAGTCATTTTTGCGGAGCGTTTCCGATCTCGCATTTGGCAGACGGAGTTTTGGGCCATGAAAGATACTGTGCGAGCGGAAATTGGAACTCACTTCTGGGCTGCCCTCCCGAGGCGTTCCCAACAGTTCTGACAACTCGGCGGTGTCCATTTCGTCAGCACCCTCCGCGGGGAGATGCATCTTCGAAGATTCGAGGATGACGGTCACAGTGCCGCGGCTACGAGTGGTTCGTCGAGAAGGTGGATAGACGTCCCTACATTCAAATGCGATCTCACTGGCAAGCTGCCCCCGAACAGTGAACGTGTTATCCTTGGTGAAGGTGGATTTTCCGGGTGAAATCAAACTCTCCGGTGGATTGCCGTCCACAAAATGAACCGCGAACAGGAACTTATCCTCGTCGAAAGAAATTTGTGCTGGAGTGGTCACTGGTCCATCAGGCAACTCCATCGTGAAATCCGGGATGATCTCGCTGAGGTATCTCTCGACGAGGGGGGTAAAGATCAGATCTCGGACACGGGTATCCATCGTTTTCAAAGCTCGCCCCGAAAGGCGCGTTGTTGGAGGGAAGAAAAGAGGGTTTCGGCTTCTTGAAGGAGTGCTGTGGACTTCTGGATCTTGCCTTGGGTCTTGTTGACGATGGCGGCATAGGAAGCCTGCTGGTCTGGAGGAGGATCATTGATTTCAACAGGATAAATGCGACTTGCTGAGATGAGCGGTTGTCCGGCTTGTCCCGCATATTGATTGAGATTCGCAAAGCGCAAAGCATCC
>JANNCH010000035.1:0-2639 GCA_031386315.1 Pseudobdellovibrionaceae bacterium | reverse complement strand
TACTGTGAATGATTACTTGGCGACGCGCGACTCGGAGTGGATGGGGCGTCTTTACAGTTGGTTAGGTCTAACCACGGGTATTATTGTTCATGGTTTGACGGATGAAGAACGAAAAAATTCTTATAATTCTGATATTACCTATGCGACGAACAATGAACTAGGTTTTGATTACCTTCGTGACAATATGAAATTTGATTTGAACGATTACGTTCAAAGACCTCATCACTATGCAATCGTGGATGAGTGCGACTCTATCTTGGTGGATGAAGCACGTACTCCGCTGATTATTTCTGGTCCGGGCGAAGCTTCGACAGATAAATACGCAATTGTGAACGCTGTTGTTCCACACTTGAAGCGAGACGTGCATTTTACGATGGAAGAAAAAAGCAAAACGGCGTCTTTGACTGACGAAGGCAATGCGAAAGTGGAAGAACTGCTAAAATTAGGCAATCTTTATGATCCACAAAATATCGAAATGCTTCACCACGTTTATCAGGCTTTGAAAGCACACTATCTTTATAAATTAGATGTTGAGTATATGATCAAAGACGGCGAGATCGTGATCGTCGATGAATTCACGGGTCGCTTGATGCCGGGACGTCGCTGGAGCGATGGTCTTCACCAAGCCATTGAGGCTAAAGAAGGCCAAGAAGTTAAAAGTGAAAATCAAACGCTTGCGACAATCACATTCCAAAATTATTTCAGAATGTATTCAAAACTTTCTGGAATGACGGGGACAGCAGATACAGAAGCTGTCGAGTTCAAAAAAATCTATAAATTGGATGTAAACGTCATTCCAACGAACAAACCTATTCGTCGTGAAGATCATGAAGATATCGTTTATAAATCTGAAAAAGCAAAATTCAAAGCCATTGCAGAATTCATCAAAGAAAAAACTGTTTCTGGTCAGCCAGTGTTAGTGGGTACGGCTTCTATTGAAAAATCAGAGGCTTTGAGTTCTTGGTTGAAACAAGAAGGCCTACGTCATGAAGTTTTGAATGCAAAACATCACGAGCGTGAAGCTGAAATTGTTGCACAGGCTGGGCGCAAAGGTGCAGTTACGATCGCTACGAATATGGCAGGTCGTGGAACAGACATCATGCTGGGTGGTAATGCCGAGATGATGGCAAAAAGAAATATTGGCAATGACGATACTCCAGAATACGAAGCAGAAATTGCAAGACTAAAAGCACAGGTCGAAAAAGAGCGTGAAGAAGTTCGTGCTGTGGGTGGCCTTTGCATCGTGGGTACTGAAAGACACGAATCTCGTCGTATCGATAATCAGCTGCGTGGTCGTTCGGGTCGTCAAGGTGACCCCGGGGAATCTAAGTTCTTCCTATCACTTGAAGATAACTTGATGCGCATTTTTAATGGTGAGCGTATTCAAAAAATCATGGAACTACTAAATATTCCAGAAGATGAGCCAATCACGGCTCGTATGGTGACAAATGCAATTGAAGGCGCTCAACGCAAAGTTGAGGGACATCAATTCGACATTCGTAAAAATTTGATGGATTACGACTCTGTGATGAATATGCAAAGAAACGCAATTTACGGAATGCGTAGAACAGCACTTGAGGGCAAAGATATCGAGCGCACTGTTTTGGATATGCTAGGCGATGTGGTTTCAAAAATTTTGGATACGCATACCCCAGAAGATGGCCGCAAAGAAACATGGAGCCTAGAAGGTCTTAATAATTCATTGTCACAGACTTTCGGTTTCAAAGTGGATTTTTCGAACATTCCGAATGATTCTGATTCGATCAATAAAGCCGTGAGTAGCAGTGTGAAAATGATTTATGATAAGCAAAAACAAAATATGGGGCAGTTTTTTGAGCAGCTACAAAAAATGGTTTTGCTTCAGTCGATTGATCATCATTGGAAAAATCATTTGCTAGTCATTGATCATCTTAAAGAAGGTATTGGACTGCGCGGGTATGCACAGAAAGATCCTTTGATCGAATACAAAAAAGAAGCCTTCAAGGCATTTGAAAGTTTGAGTGAAACGATCAAACAAGATGCGATTGAAAAAATCATGCGTGTTCAATTAGTGCAAGAAAACGGCGAAGAAGCCTTGCAAAATCTGCGTCCTGAAGAGCCTGATTTAACAGATTTGGATTACTCAGGGCCAAGTGATTCAGACATTGGTATGATCAGTGGTGGGGCGCCGGCCCCTCAAGCGCCACAGAAAAAGAAAATGACCTATTCTAGTGGACCTTCTGATGAGCCAAAACAGAATCGTGCGGACCGTCGTCGTAGCAAAGGAAAGTGATGATTGACTGATTGCCCTCATTGCCAAAGGCCAATTGAGATCAGTGAGATAAATCACGGGACACTTTTTACGTGTCCGCTTTGCAATTCTGTATACTTTGTCGGCTGGGATGGCCAGCCAGAGCTTCCGCCTAAGGCAGAAGATATGGCCACTGAAAATCCGTCGCAGTCATCCGACTCTTCAGAAGCCACTCCAGAGTACGACAATGAAGCCACAAAAATGTCTTTTGCGCCGATGGAAAGCTCTGGGCAAGAAACCATCATCGACAATACAACTTATCAGCCACAGGACTACGAAAGCCTTGATCAGGCTCACTCTGAAAATTTAAGCGAAGAAGAGCCACTGGCAAGTGAGCCCGAGCCACAGC
>JANNCH010000028.1:0-5268 GCA_031386315.1 Pseudobdellovibrionaceae bacterium | reverse complement strand
AGACACCTTAGGCAGTAAGACCTAAGTCGGCTAGATGATTTAAGTTTTTTTGATATTGTCCGATTAGTGGAATGAATATGTATCAAAGTTTGACGTGAGAGGCTCACCATGAAGTTGATCAAAATTGCAGCGTGCTATGTTTCTGTTTTTTCAATGGCTATTGCCCCTTTAGCTGAAGCGAAAGAAAAAGAGCTTCAACAAAAGGAAATGGTTAATGAATATTTGAAATACACGGGGCTGACGACGAATAAAAACCTGACTGTGAAAGAGTATTGGAATAGCGTGCGACACGTTTATCCAGCGAATATTCAGTCTCAGATGGACCAATGGGCTCAAGTTCACGGCGATCAAAAAATGCCAACCGTTCAAGCAACAACATTCAAAGGTGCTGACGGCAAAGAACAAATGCGTTTGATCTTAAGCACGCCAGACAGTCAAACTTTGAGTTTGAATTACACAGGTGATGAAGAAAGCCCTTTCAAAATAAACAATGTCAGTTTTTCAAAAGATGATTTGCTTAAGATGAATCTTGAGACAATGGGTGATCGTTTGAAGGCGAAGGACGCCTCTATTCGTAAATCCTATGATACGCCAACTACAGGTGGTCTTGTTGTTATGTCTTACGAGCAATTCAAAAAAATGACTCCGCAAAAACAAGTTGAATACTTTGTTGATATGCGTGTGGCCATGGAAGCCGCCGTGAAAGTTCACGAACTTTTCAACGGTAACACAGCGACTAACGAAATCAACAGCCGTTATCAGTGGGTGCGTGAACTTTTCTTTGGTGAAAAAGCATTTGCTGGTCAGGGCGGTCAACGATGTGTAGTTGCTGGTTATATTTCTACAATTGCAGAGGATGGTTCTTGCGGCGGTGTAAAATCTGGTGGCGACAACCTGCGTGCGCAAGCTCGTGCTAATGGTCCTTTTAAAGCATCTTGTCCTGGAAAAGATACCCCATGTAATCCATTGGTGTATGGTTTTGACGGTAGTGGTAATCCATTCTGTGCTCCACGTTCACAGATCAATGCTGCGACATCAATCTGTAGTAATTCTAAATCACCGTTGAAGTCAGGCGAAGATAAAGTCGCGATCGTGAATTCGGTGCTACGTCAAAAAAATTCAAAATTGCAAATTTTACTCGATAAAAATGGTAAAGTAGTTTCAGCCAAGGGTCAGGTCTTGAGTGAAAAGCAATGGGAAGAAGTTCAAGCTTACCTAGGTGAACTCAATGGTTATATCGATCAAGCAGAAAAGCATTGTGCAAATCCAAGTGTTGACCGTGATGACCAAAGAGAGGCCTGCGAAAATCTTGTAACACGTAAGATTCAGCTAGAACGTGCGGGTGATAAATCGGTAGGAGCGTTGCCTGATGGTAAAGAAAATTGTAACTGGTTATGCCGAAATAAAAAATGGTTGATCCCAGTGGGTGTCGTAGCTGGTGTTGGTCTATTGTGGTGGTTACTGTCAGGTGATAAAAAGAAGAAAAAACAAACTCCAGTTATAGGCCCTACTCCGACTCCGACAATACCTCCAATAGTGCCTCCTCCGATCATAGGGCCTCCTCCGATAGCGCCTCCAACTGAAGGCGGTGGTGTTGTAGATGACGGTGGCAACTCGGGTGGTGTATTCCATCAAGACCGTGGCGGAAAGTAATCTGAAGTTCAAGCTCGGCTAAGTCAGTACTTTGGTCTGAAACGACTTAAGTTTTTAACTACTTAGCCGAAAAGCCTCTTAGAGTGTATCAATGAGGTTCGAATGAAATTTCTAAAATTAGCAGTCTGTTTTTTTTCATCGTTGACCATGGTCATGACTCCGTTGGCACAAGCCAAAGGAAAAGAAAACGAGCGACGCGAACAAGTCGAGCAATTTTTAAAAAACACAGGGCTCAGTACCAAGAAACTCACTGCGGGTGAATACTGGTATTCTGTTCGTCATGTGTTTCCACAAAACATGCGATACTCACTAGATCGTTGGGTATCACTCAATCGCGAACAAATGATGCCTTCGATACAAGTTACAAACTTTAAGGACGCTAACGGCATGGAGCAAGTGCGTTTGTTCTTCACCCACGAGAATGAATCAGTTACCGTGACCTACACAGGCAATGAAGACTTTCCATTAAAAATTAATGGCGTTTCTTTTTCGAAAAAAGAAGTGAACGGGCATGATCTGAATAAAATTGCGGCCCGCTTAATCAAAGAAGATTCTTCCATTCGAAAAGTTTATGCAAAGGGCGATTTGCCTTCTTTGAGAAAAAACAAACTTGTTTTGAACATCAAAGAATTTAGAAGCCTTACGGCTAAGCAACGCGCTGAATACCTATTTCGCTTACGTCAGACAATGGAAGCGGCCAATAAGGTTTTTGAAAAAAAACGTGGTAAGACGGCTTTGGAAGAACTCAATCGCAAGCACCCGTGGGTGCGATCATTCTTTTTTGGTGAAGATGCACAGGCGGGTGATACAGGCAAAACATGCATCGTAGCTGGTTATATTTCAAAAATTGGTGAAAATGGATCCTGCGGTGGTCTGGACTCTGGTTTAGCCGATCTTCGTAGTAAAACATCGGTATTGGAAAGCCAAGGCGCTTCGTGTGGTGGGGATTCGTCTCCATGTAATCCTATGGTCTATGGCTATACAGATAGCAACAAAGCACACTGCGTACCAAGAGCCGCTATTAAATACGCAACGGCCGAGTGTAATAAAATGTCACCTGTGGGGACGGATGCGGACAAAAAACGTATCATCGAGTCTTATTTGCGTATGCAAGAAAAACGCAAAGTGAATTTGGACATCAAAGACGGTGAAGTTTCAGAAGACCAATTAAAAGAAGTTCGTGGCTATTTAGATGGACTGAATAACTTTATCACGGATGCTTCAAAACACTGTGAAGCCCGTGCTGAAATGCGTGAAGATCAAACAAGTGCATGTAACGAATTGATGACACGTGCTTTTGATTTACAAGCGTTCAGTGGTGGTGCCGTAACTCCGCCTGCGGTGGGTGAACTTCCAGCGGGTGATTGTCATTCGCAAAAACCAGGATCTGTTTTGTCAGGTGATGGAAAATCTTGTCTTTGCCCGGATGGCACGGATGACGGTGAAATGAATGGTCGACCTGCCTGCGTGGCCCTTGACGGTGGCAGGTCATCTAAAATTGTGAAAGAAAAAAGTGCTTGCGGATTTTGGTGTCGCAATAAAGGTTTGATCATTGGTGCTGCCGTCGGCTTGGTGGCATTCGCCGGTATTTGGTGGTTCACCAGAGGCGGGGCTAAAAAAGGTAAAACACAAACCTACACTCCGCCAGCTGGACCTGCGCAAGATATTTGTATTTCGCCAATGACCTTAGTGGATGGTGTCTGCCAAGTTCCAATCGTTGTGAATCCTCCGGTTGTCGAGCCTCCACCAGTTATTACTGAGGGCGGGACAACCACTCCGACCACGGACAGTGGTGGAGTTCGCTAGAGCTACCTAAACGGAAAGGCTTTTGGTTTACCTAGACCAAAAGCCGATTTTAGCTAATTTTAAATGAGGCCTGGTTCTATTTGCATTTTTCACTTTAAAATAAGTGAATGGATATCGAAAAACATCGGAATATAAGAAAACGTCCTACCAAGATCGAGCCATTTCAAGGCCCGACGCCGATTGATATTTCGCGCCGTCGCCAACCAATTAAGAATCCAAATCCGGCTGCTCGCAAAGATCGGGTGCATGAAATTTTTAAAAATCGTTCCGATATTGAGATCACCACCAAAACTGGTTTTCGCAGTGGCCCGTTGTCAAGACGTCACGGTTATCGCTTGGCTGCCTGGTCATGGTTGGCGGCAACGATTGATGCATTGATTTTAATTTCTTTGAGCTGTGTTTTTTTATTATTATTTGCACAGTTAGCAAAACAATTGCATCTGAGTGGCTCAACAATCAAGAGCTTTACGATGATCTATGGTCTATGTCTTTGGGTTTATATGGTATCTCTGCGAGTTTTTGCGGGTCATACCATTGGTGAATGGGCCTGTGATTTGCGTCTCGGGCAGCCCCATGAGCGTATGCAGACCAGTTATCCTTTTCGAGTGATTCTGCGTGTGTGTTTGGTGATGATGACTGGAATCATTTTCTTTCCTTTAATGGCTTTGCTATTTAGTAAAGATATTGTCGGTCAGTTGACGGGTGTGAAACTATTTTCTTTGAAGTAGGCAAAGCACTTCGTAGTGATGGGTTTGCGGAAACTGATCCACAATGCTGATTTTTTGAGTTTCATAGCCCAAAGGTTGAAGCTTTTCTAAATCCTTACAAAGTGACTCTGGGAAGCACGACATATAAATTAAATATTCAGGCCTTTGTGAACTTTGCAAATCGGCAAGAGGGTTTAGAAAGTTCATTAACCCCGATCGTGGTGGATTGCACAGAAGTAAATCAAATTGCGAAAAGTCTTCGGTGAGTTTTTTTTGAAAATCACCTGCGTGAATTTGCACTTTGTCTTCAAGTCCCTGTGTTTGCAAAGTTTTGTGAAAGCCTTCAAGAGAGGCGTTATCAATTTCACATGCCGTGAGGCTTTCGGAATGCATAAGTGCCGGAAAACTGAGGTTACCTATGCCACTGCCGAATTCTAAAATGCGCGGATGATTTAACTTAGAAATCCAGCTGGCAATGAGATTACATATTTTTTTATTTGCCAGCAAACTAGGTTGCGTGAAGCTTGCAATTTGACAATAAAGATCTATGGCCTGTTCACCCATCCAGCTTTGAAACCAAGTATTAAGTTGAGGGTCACGTAATTTGTAACCTTCTGGGGTCTCGACAGGAACTTTTCTTTTTTGGCCGATTTCAACGAGGCATATTTTTTGTAGATCGCGCAAAATGTGTTTTTCATCCAGCATTGCTTTGATATCAACATTCGCAGCATCAATCCACAGACCGCGCTGCTTTTGTGGGCCTGTACGCAATCGAAACGAGGCTTTTTTGAAAGGCCATTTTATCTTTCTAAATTCAGTCAGCCAAGCCTGAAGGTCGGGCGATAGTTGCTGACAGATTTCAATATCAACGATGTGTTTATGATCTTTCGAGTAAAGCCCCAATCTGCCATCGATCCAAGTAAAGTCCAAGCGGTCTCGCAAATGTGCAGGCTGAATACTTACAAACTCAATGCTCGAATTAGTTTTTAATTTATGGGCCTCTAATAACTTTTGAAGCTCTGTGGTTTTTACTTGAATTTGCTGTTCATAGGGAAGATCCAGCAATTGGCATCCCGAACACGTGTTTGCATAAACGCACTGG
>JANNCH010000674.1:0-8830 GCA_031386315.1 Pseudobdellovibrionaceae bacterium | reverse complement strand
GGGCCTTTAAGTCTCGGTAGTCTAATTGAGTCCATTCGCCTAGCCGACGAAATACCCCAGATGGTTTTTGCGAAGAAACTTGGAATCTCTGCCTCTCATCTTTGTGATATCGAGAAGCAAAGAAAGATTGTCAGCCCTCATAGAGCTGCAAAATTTGCGAAAATCCTCGGTTATTCACAAGAGCAGTTTGTGCGACTGGCATTACAAGAAATGCTGAATCAAGCCGGCATTCCCATGAAGGTCGAAGTCAAAGCATCGTGAATCTAATCTCTAAAATGCCGAGCGCTCGTTAGTTCTTGTAGTTGGCGCGTAACCAACGCCTAGAACATCGTAGATAGTCCTGCATTCGTAATTAGCAACAACTGATTATCATCCGGATGCCAGAAGCGATTTTTATTCTGGCCCGTGGCACTTGCATTGTTTTGCAAAGATAATTCAAAGTTAAGCCCGCGCATCGGGCGAACTTTAACACCGATTGCAGATAGCACTTTTGTATCGTGCCCGCCAGGAAGACCTTCTGCTTCAGAACCATAATACCACTCGTCAGCAAAGCCTACTTTAGGCATGAACGAATAGAATTTATTCATGTTGATTTCCCACTGTATGAATTGCTCGATTGTTGCAATTTTATTAGTGCGACGTGGATCAAAAACAAAAGAGCCATCATTATTGTATTTTGCTGTGGTCGCCACATAGGCTGTTTGACGTTGAAAATAATAATCTGGTTTGATGACGTATGTTAAAGAAGAATATCCGCCGTAGGCCCATTCCCAATACATCTCGGGACGAAACTTACCAAACATATGAGTTGCCTGAGAAGTTTCGCTGGTTGGAAAGTAAAATTTAAAACTTGCACCGACATCAATTGGTCCTAGAGTGAATAAATCATAATCCGAGTAAGCGATGTGAGCATCCGAAAGAGCTGTGTCTTGTTTCACTTCTTGGCCACGATCGTCGTTTCCGGCAAAGGTGTGAAGAAACGCAATACGCAGTGATAATTTTGTATCCTTTGAAATACGATAATTCACGCCAATATAATTGTATGTAAATAGACTAGGGTTCGGATAATCAAATGCTTTGGTTTCTACCGAATACAAACCAAAGTAACTCAAGTTCCATGGACTTCGTGCAGGAATTTTTTCTTCACCATCTGAAAAAGCAGTCACTGCAGGAGCAACGGGCACAGTGTCTTGAAATTTAGCTGCCGAAGGCAGATCTTCCTGGGCATGGGCAGCTGTAAAATAAAAACAAGACAACACCAGTAGACTGCTTATGAGCTTTTTCATTCGAGTTCACTCCCTCAATTATTCTCAGAGGTTATGCCATAACGCAGTTTGTAACACAAGAGGACTCACTAGAAATAAGCACCAAATAGATGCTCCTGACGAATTCCTAAAGATCTTTGTTCTTGAGACAAACAGACAAGCTGGGTACAAATGAGATATGAAAAAATCACTCAATCTAAAAATGCTTGTCCTTTCTCTTTTCTTATTCACAGCTTGTAGCTCTCTCAACAAGCCCACAGTTTCACAGGTGCCTACAAAAACAACTGATGAAGTCAGCTTTATGACCTTCAATGTTGAAAATCTTTTCGATACACAGCGTGACGGCACGCATGATGATTTAACCTATTTACCGCTCACTTTGAAGCGCTCACCAGAGCATCAGGCCGTTTGCACGAAAATGACAAATCCATTCTATCGCGGTGAATGCCTGGGGCTTGATTGGAGCGAAGACGTTTTGAAAGCAAAAATGAAGAATGTTTCTGAAATTATTCTGGGAGTAGATAACAACGGACCAGACATATTGGTGCTTCTTGAAGTTGAAAATTTAAATGTGATCAGCCGCTTGAATACAGATTATATGTCGAAGGCTGGCTATCAAACTGTTACTTTGGTGCCGAGTGCTGATAAGCGTGGAATCACCATTGGTTTTCTATCGCGCTTCCCGTTGATTGGTAAGCCTGTGATGCACAAGATTCCATTCATCGCAACCAATCCAAAAGATCGCGATTATGCGAACGAAACTCGAGGTATTCTTGAAGTGACTGTGAAGTTGCCGACAGGCGAACCATTGACTATTTTCGGTGCTCACTTCCCGTCACAGGCCAATCCCCATGAATGGCGCGAACAGGGCGCTAAATTCATGGCTGAACTCATCAAGAAAAAAGGGCCTAAAGCAATGGTCATCGGCGGAGGCGATTTGAACATCACCGCAGAAGAAGATAAATCACATAATATGTTCCGCGATATCTTCATGAAAGAAGGCATGCACGTATCCCATGTGGTCGGCTGCAAAGACTGCCTCGGCTCGCACAACTATCGCAAGTCATGGTCATTCTTAGATGCACAAGTCTATTCAAAAGCATTGGCAGCCGACGGGGCTGGAGCCTATGAGCTAGAGCCACAGACCATCGATGTGATTCGTTACAATTCAATTCATTTGTACAAAGGGAAATATCCAAAAAGATTCGAACCCGAGACTCGCGAGGGAGTTTCAGATCACTTCCCTCTTTATGCAAGACTCAAAAAACGCGCAGCTGCAGCCGCTACGACTGATAAGAAATAATTAATTAGTAGACAAGTAGTCGACTCAGGTCAACCGTAGGACGTTGACCTCCGCAGGCTGCATGAGTTGTTTTGTATTTTCCAGCACCAACTACGTAGGCAGAATTTTCGTCAAAAATAATCTGCTTTTTAGGATCTATAGCTGCTTTGCCAACAATTGCGGGGCAATCTTTTTCATTCTTAAATAAAATCACTTGATCAGGCATCGATTTAGCAACGGCAGAAATAACTTTGCCACTAAAGCGAGTTACAGTCATCGCTAAGTTCGTTCTAGTGATTTCAAGAGTACTTTCTTGGAAAGAATTCGATTTAACTCTCATTTGAATTTTTAAGCTGAAAGGCATCTCTTCAGTAGTTCCAAATTTTGAAATACTCAAAGTACCATTTGAAATATAGCTCACATCACTTGAAGTCGCATCATCAGCTGCTACCGTCATACTAACATCCGCAGCTTCAAATACCACAACCTTGTGGTCAGAAAATTTTGAACTATCTGTGGCAGCTAAAAGTTGAACATTTCCATCGGCACCCATTGCTCGCGCCGAAATACCAATAATAGAACCATTGTCGTTGCGCTCAATGATGCTTCTCCATTTCGCATTTTGTACGACTGAAAAATCATTCATTTTATTTGTAAAGTTTATGGCAGAAATTAGAATTTTTTGAAGATTTGCTACTGGAGTAGCTTCGTCTACAATATATGGCCCAGCGGCTTGCATACGAGTCAGATTTGAAGTGGATAACACTTGCAAAGCCTCGCCTTGTTTTTCCATCAAATAGGCCGTTAAACCAAATGAGCCAAAATCTAGTACTTCTCCGGCAGCAGCTACTTTATTACCAGGTTTACTTTGATTGATTTTATCGCGTTGACCTCTGGCGATGACTTCGACGTCTTTGGGGGCACAGGCCGCAGACATAAGTATAAGTGAAAGAGGCAAAATGATTTTTTTCATCGCTATTCCCGTATCCAAAGGTTTTAGACAAAGACCTGCAGAATCTACATCATCCAGGTCTAAAAAGCGATAGTGGGGGTCTTTTTCTGACAAAACTCTGAAAAATTACACGTTTATTTTCTGCAGAACTGTCAAAAGAGTTTTCAGTCCACCGTTAAGTATTGGAATTTCGGCGGTGATTTTATAACTCTCCGGGCAGTGTTTTTTGGCTAGTGACTGTGAAGCGAGGTACAAAACAGCAATTTTTTCGGCCCCTGAGGCCGCAAAAGCTGCAAAATAGTCCGAGAGCTCGCCCCCAACACCATCCTGTAAGCGCTCTCCGTAAGGGGGGTTCGCGACCACCCAGGTTTTGTCAGGCACACGATTGAAGTCTGCGAAAAGATCTTTTTGTGCAAGCTCGCAGATCGCTTTGACAAAATTCTTGCGTTCTGTTTTTTCAAGTTCGGCTTCTAAACTTTGCCAATTTTTTTGGGCCGCCGGAACAATTTTGGAATCAATATCGGAACCCATAAAAGCTTTGAACAACAAAGACGAAGGCAATTTATAATTCAATGCAAAAGCAGGGCTTAGTAATAATTTAGGACATGATTTGAATTTTTTAAAAGCAAAATTACGGGTCAAGTTCGGAAACTTCAAAGCCCTTGCCTCAAGCAAAAAGCTACCCGAACCCATCATGGGATCACAAATCGTTACCTTCTGAAGATCCTCTGCAGTTACACCTTGTATCAGGTGACGCAAAATAAAAGCAGCGATACTTTCACGCAGTGGAGCCTCACCTTTTAGTGTGGCCCAAGATCTTTTGTGTAAATGCTCGCCCGAAGTATCAAGACTGATTGTGCAAAGATCATCAAACACCCGCACATACACACTGCCTTCAGGCTCGGCACTAGGGGCCTTTAAAATATTTTTTAGAGTTTTAACGAAGGTTTCTTCAATACGTCCTTCATGATTCAGGCGAGATTTTGAAGCTGATATTTCATAATTTAAATTGGATGACGTGAAATATTCCTGCCAAGCAATGCCCGTGATTTTATCATGCAATTTTGGAAAATCGCGAACCTTGAATTCTGCTAAACGCAAAAGCACACGGCTGGCTGTTTTTAAAAAGAAATTGAGTTGAAAACCAAGGATCTCTTCGCAGGCAATCTCTACCCCGCCCTTGTCAACTTTTAGAGCTGGCACCGGCACAGCCGACGGTCGCCCATCTTTACCAATAAGCAAAGGCCAACATTCTTGAATTTCGCTAACGACAGTAAGTTCAAAACCAATGGGACATACAACAAAGAATTTTTTCATATATTAAAAACGCCAGTAAGCATCAAAGAAGAAATAGTAACCATCCTGTGTCGAAAGACGAAATGCGGTGATATCGGTGGAATTCATACTCAAAGAAAAATGAAATTTATCCCAAATTTTAACATAAGAAACGTAACCACCAACGGCCTTTTTTTCAAAGTTATAATTGGGACCAATTAAAAAACGGTCCCAGTCATTCAGGATAAATTCATAACCCGACTGAAATGAACTCGTACCGAAAGAACGAATGGCCGTTGTCTCGTCAGCTTTTTCAAAGGACAAAAGTGCGATCGTAATGAATGTATGTGAAACCTGGCTTTCAGAAGAAATCCCATCCCACAATAAATTCAGATTGAGTGTGCTACGCTTTTCACTCGGAACATTCGCGTACGAAAAACCGGCAGATAGAACGTTCGAATCTGTCTCGAAGGCTTTGTATTTAAATTGTGCATTTGTTGCCCCAGTAAAATTTAGCGGTAGCACAGAACTTAACGTCAAGCTATCGGTCACTCCAAAATTCATCAAACCATACCACGTTAGCAAAAACTCATTCTTCCAAAGTGTTTGTGCAGTATCGCCGATGTTCACCCCTTGTGTGATGAGTGGCTTATAACGACTCGACACATGATCTGATCTTTTTTTGATGACTAAATCCGTGGTACCTTTGTAGCGCGGGTTTTCGGTAGAAAGACTTAGTTTGAAAACGCTGTCGCCGACTTGCATGAAGCTGGTGCGAGAGTGACGTAACAACTCAAACTTGATCGCATAGGTTCCATTGACCTTTTTTTCGACTGAAGTGACTTCTACGAAAGCGACAACTCCGATGGAGGGGTTCTGCGACTCGACAGCCACAACTTCGCCCACATTCCACTCTGCAAAAAGTGAGTTTGCTAAAAAAGTTTTGTGATCATAGATTGTTTCAATGCGACCAGTGATTTCAAGCAAGCGGTCACGGTCGTCGGCTTGAACTTCGGCCGCAGGGCCACGAATCACGACGTCCACGGGTGCCGTTTCCATTTCCGCATGGGAATAGAAAGGACAAATACTGAAAACAAGCATAATAATGAGTGCAAATAAAGCCTTTAGCATTGAACTAAGATATATCGCAGTTCAATGCCTATTTCAAATCATCCTTCAGTACTTCGATGACTTTCAATATGTTTAGATGGTTCGCCTCTGGTGGGTCGCGGAAGATAATACTGGCTTTGAAACCTATCATATCCAGAATGCTCGGCTTTTTACCATAAATGAGCATATACGCTAGACCATCACGTAGGTTACCATCACTTGTACCCGGGTTGGTCTGACGCAAGAAACTCATAAAACGTGGGGCTGAAGAATAAATTTCATCCAACGACAATGTGCGGTTACCATCTTGATCATAGGTTACCATAAGGTCCTCGGTATAATGTAAAACAACCACCAAACTGCGCAGATCAGAGGTCTCAAGCAAGCCCCCGCGGGGGTCTGAAATACGAGTAGCTCTCAGCAGCGTGCCAATGAACTCGCCCCACTGAGCTTCGCTCAAGCCACTCACATAGGAACCCATGACAAACAGATTATCAAAGTAAGTTCTGAAGTTTTTATGTAACTCACTCGCGAAACAAGCTTCTTTCAACATTTTAAAACCGAAAATATCTATCTTAGCAGAAGTGCAGTTCAGTTTTTCCATATCTTTTGCAATATCAGTACTCGTACCCAATCCCGCACTGGTCATAATCGAGAAGAACTCGAAGCTTTCTTTGAAATCCATTAGAGCGTCGCCATTTCCACTGAATGTGAAATAGTTTGCTTCTTTTAAGTTGCGAGCGCCCGTATTCGCATTGCGCGGGTCAAAAGCTTTGATTGCAACACCCAATAAACGGAAGTCATCATAGGCTTTTACAAATGAAGCTTCTGAGATCGCTGCATTTACCAAATCCGAAGGATTTTTGTCAGCATAACCAATCATCACAGTACGCTGGAAAGCTTTAATCACATTGAAGCGAGTCAAAGTCTTCCAGGTATGTGGCAACATTTTTTGACGATTCGAAACTAAATAACGACCTGTTTCACCAAACACTACCGGATTATTGGACTTCAAGAGCACACCGAAATCGACCCATGAGCGACGAAGAGCCTCTTGCTCGAGTGGATCACGATCAATACCCTCTCGAATGATTTCTTGTGTATTAAATTGCGCATAGCTCTCTAAAAGACTGACCTGCGAGATCATATTTTTTTGTCCCGCAAAGCTTAGCTTATCTATAAATGCTTGAGTCAAACGCCAAACATTCACTTCACGCTTGAGACTTAGCATATGTGTGCGAGTCAGCGCGCCGAGTCCGCGGGTATCCCCATTGCGATAGGGCTCTAAAATTCTTAAAACAGCCACACGGTATGTTTCTTTCAAAGTAACCGCATTCAAACTAAATGGAATTTTGAAAGCAACAACAGCTTGGTCGATCAAACTGTCGATGTCTTTAAACGGAATCTCACCCGCTTTGTTCATTTGAAATGACCCGTAAATCAATTCGTAAACTTGCATACCAAACCCTGTGAAGTTTTTAAGTCCTTCTTTAGAATTGGTAGATTCATGCTGAATCAAATAGTGATATCGCAAAAATATATTGTACAAATCGACAAAATTGTTCAGCGCCACTGACCAGTCGTTTAGCCCAGCTAGTTGCGCACGTTCACCAATCAAAAAGCGTTTGATGCTCTCAACTAAAGGCATCCACTTAGCCAGTTTTGTATAAGGCTCGAAAGCCTCTGTACCCGTCACAAAATTGGATAGCCCCATCATCAATTTTTTGCCGTCAGCAAATGAATAATCTGATTTTGCAATTTCGGTATTGCGCATAAGGTTTTGCAAACTGCTACGCAGTTGCTCAACGGCATCAGCGGCTTCAGTAGGTTTCAAATCCTGAGGCTGCTTTTTTAGCAATAACACGCCCATGTGTTTCGAAAGCAACAGCATTTCGTTCTTAACTGGCCCCATGAAATCCACCAAAAGACGAACTTCTGCTTTTGAAATCCACTCGCTGCTGCCGCCAAAAAGTGCTTTTTTGAATTTCAATAGTTCTCGAGAAATTTCGGGCGTAATATTATTTTCTTTTAAAAAATACTTACCAAAAAACTTGCGCAAATCTTCAGGTGTATAGCCGTCTTCGTAACTTCCTTGCGTTCTTTTTTCAAAATAAAGTAGGGACTGCTGTACACAAGAAAAACTTGTGGATATTTCAGTCTCTGTTGCCGTACCTAAAGTCATTTTTTTAAGGTTTTTGGGAACAACTTTTAAACATGCAAATTTATCATCTGAAAGCTCAATCACTTCTTGTTCTTGTTTTTTACCTTTTAAAAATTCAGAACAACCCACAACGGTGATAAGACTTAAAAAAGCAATGCCTGTCTTGATCCAAGCCTTAGAAAACATAAGAAGCTCCGATCAAAAAACGGTCATTGTTTGCATATTGAGCAATGTCATTTTGATTATCTACGGTCAAACTGCCAGCATTGATCAATTGCATTTCGCTATAGACATTCCACAATTTCGAAAGTTTCACTCGCGCATGAAATTTATGCATCGAGAAATCATTCTGGTCACTTTGGGTGTAGCTCATGCTTCCAGTCAAACGACGAAACTTAGAAAAACTAACATGTCCGCCAATGGCAAATTCGTTGGCTTGTCTAAATGGATAGCGTGTCATCAAAGGTCGACGTTTGGGATCTGATAATGGTCCCACTTCAGTTACTTTTCCACCCGAAATATCTAAACGCTGATAACTCAAGTCGACAAAGCGAGTTTCGATATCAATAAAACCCATCGCTAATAAAGCGTCCTCGAAAACCGGACGTGTCCATTTTGCTTCGAAGGTGTTTTGGCTATTGGGATGATCTTGGATAAGACTTGCGCCTAATTTAACATTACCTATTTTGTAGGTTAGATCTCCACCCGTTAAAGAATGATATACGACCTGTGGTTGCAAGTCGATCACGCCACGATCAATTGAAATATCTAAAATCCCGTCATAG
>JANNCH010000592.1:0-3135 GCA_031386315.1 Pseudobdellovibrionaceae bacterium | reverse complement strand
AGCAGCTTCTGGAGCAGCAGGAGTTGTAGTAGCAGGAGCAGTTGGGTTAGCGTTAGCAAAAACACCAGCAGCAACGATAGATAGAACGATAGTAGCGATTTTCATAGAACCTCCATAGGTTTGTTAATACGCGTTTTGTTGACGTAATTAGGCTAACAAAGATAGTTAAAGCTCTGATTAAAACCAGATTAAATATTTTTAATTTCAAACCTAAATCGTGCGCCTTTTTCGCCTCTATTTTCAGCAAACAGACGCGCGCCGTGCAATATGGCTATTTTGTAGGCAATTGCGAGCCCGAGACCGTGACCTTTGACTTGTGTTTCGGCTTTCGGCCCACGACTGAAGCGTTCAAAAATGTGAGGAAGTAAATCTGTTGGAATACCTGGCCCCTCGTCTTCGATCAGGACTTCGGTGCTGTCATTCTTCCAAATCAATGTGACAAAAACATTTTGGCTACTCGGCGAGTACTTAATCGCATTTTCTAAAATATTGCTGAGTAGATGACCCAATAAATCTTTATCACCCCGTACTTGTTTAGGATCTGCATCCGATGAATTGTCGATGTTGAATTTAAGTTGAATGTTTTTTGTGCGCGCCAGTTTTTCGCAACGAGAAAGTGTTTTGATAATCATTTCTTCTAAAGAAAGATTTTGTAAATTCAGTGCTCCAATTCCGGCATCGATGCGAGCAAGAAGTAGCATTTCACGCACGATATTAGAAAGATTATCGACTTCTTGAAGCGAGCTGCGAGTAAAATGCTCGAGGTCTTTGTGCTCAGATTTTTGTAGAAGTTCGATTTCACTGCGCATGATTGTCAACGGTGTTAAAAGTTGGTGAGAAGCGTCTGCGACGAACCTTTCTTGACTTTGAAAAGCTTGTTGTATTCGGTCCAGCATTTCGTTCAATGTTTCGGCCAAAGTTTTGATTTCATCTTTTGCGATTGGGACAGGCACACGTTGATTGAGCTCGTTGGCATCGATGTTTTTAGCAATGTCGGTCATTTGTTTCACCGGCGCCAAGGCGCGTGCAGATAGAAAAAAACCACCGATGGCGGCAATCAGAAGCACAAGCGGAATACCCACTTGCAACATTGTCAATCGATTGCTGATTTGGGTATCGAGTAAGGTCATGGGCACGGCGATTTGTAAAATCAATTGCGGCTTATTAGAATTATCCACTGGAAAAGCTATAAGTCGATAGGTGTCGGCCTCGGCTGAAGGGATATTGCTGATATTATTGATCGTGCGGTAGGTGGCCTCTTCGCCGCGGGCGAGTTGTTCGAAATCTTTTTTGTAGGGTGGATCGAAATTTCCGAAATCACCGACACGCGCAAGGACTTCCCCTGATATGTGTCGAACTTGAATCAAGGCAGTGCCCAGCGGAAAAGGCAGAATTTTACCGTGATCTAATTTAAGCGGCGGGAAGTTCAAATCCCCTTTGACACCAATGTCGATGCTGGCTGAAATATCAACAGAATAGTTGAATAGGGCATCGTCAAAATCTTGCTGCAATGTTTGGATCATTGAAATGAAAACGAAAGTATTAAATACGACTGTCGTCACGCCAAAAATCAAAACAAAAAGCAAAGCGAGGCGTAGTCGAATATTGATGCGAGTGAAAGGGGCTTTAAGCTTCTTTAAGAACATAGCCCACACCCACCACAGTGTGTATTAACTTTTTATTAAAAGGCGCATCGATTTTTTTACGCAACAGATTGATATAGACATCGATGACATTGCTCTCAGAATCAAAATGAATATCCCAAACATGTTCTGCTATGGACACTCTCCCCAGAGGTCTTTCGGGATTTCGCATAAAATACTCTAGCAAGGCAAATACTTTGGACGTCAATGTAATTTCTTGGCCTGCTCTTTTCACTTTGCGGTGAATGAGATCTAGTTCTAGCTCTTTGTACTGAATCATCGAAAGAATATTACCGCCAGATGAAGATTTACGTCTTAATAAAGCGCGCACGCGGGCGTGCAGTTCATCAAACGAGTAGGGCTTAGTTAAGTAATCGTCGGCCCCTGCATCCAGTCCATTCACTTTGTCTTTTGTTGTTGAAAGTGCTGTCACCATAAGGATCGGGCCTTCGTAGCCATCACGGCGAATGTGTCTTGCTGTGTCGATGCCACTTTGATCGGGTAGCATCACATCTAAAACAACGAGGTCGTAATCACCCTGAGACATAAAGGACTCGGCAGCTGTGCCACTTTCAGCCACGTCCACAGCATAGCCAACTTCTTGCAGTCCCTTTTTTAAAAAATTGGCCATTTTGGCCTGATCTTCAACGACCAGAATGCGCATTTTGATTTGTCTCCGGATGGTGAGCCTTTTTTTCGATCATCATGTAGTAATCCAAGACTCCCATCAATGATTTGTAATGTAAAGCCATGGATTCATTGTCAGGATTGGCACTAGAGGGCACGAGCTTCTCGAAATGTCCCTGCCAGCCATAATAGTGGGGCTGATTGCCACCAAGCATGACAGCACCCTTGTCGTTTGCGATCAAGCCACTATGATCGAAGGCATAGTGTTTAGAATTATCCGAGAGATCGCTTGCGGTAGAATAGTAAGGCGTATCAGACAAGCTGAGGTTATAAAGTGTAGGCAAAATATCGGGATGCGAACCAAAGGTGTCGGGCGATATTTTTTTGCGAATCTCTTTGGGGGCGTAGATATAAAAAGGCACCGCAGATTTTTGCAAAAGCTCGTCTTCGCCGAAGTTAACGATCCAAAATGTATGATCACCGGTTACGGCAACAATCACTTTGTCTTTGAGTGGTGAATGTTTTAGGCGATCTAAAAATTCAGCTAATTTTTGCGTTGAATAACGGTAAGTGGCAAAGCGTTTTGCAGGCAAATGGGGATCCCCGATGAGACGCTTTTGCAATACCTCAGGTATTTTTAAATCGGGTGCTTTGTAGCTTGCCGGCAGTTGGTAAGGCGGATGATTAGTTGTAGTCATCGTTAAAATAAATTGTGGCTGAGTCGCATTTTGCAAACCTTGCCAGATGTATTCCCAGACGTCCTCATCATAGACACCCCAGTCGTGTCGTTCTTTCAAGCCACCCAATTTTTTGGCGATTTCGCTTTCGCCCTCAACGCTATCAAAGGCTTGAAAACGTGCGAACT
>JANNCH010000576.1:0-1977 GCA_031386315.1 Pseudobdellovibrionaceae bacterium | reverse complement strand
CTATGATGATAACTAAAATCCAGCTGGCAGCTATGGCTCGCGTGGATATGCCGGAAGAAGAGCGAGCTGACTTTTATTTGTACGTTGATGAGTTTCAGAACTTTGCAACAGAATCTTTTGCCAATATTTTGTCTGAAGCTCGTAAGTACCATTTAAACCTTATTCTTGCTAATCAATACGTTACCCAAATTGATGAAAAGGTGAGAGATGCAATATTTGGAAACGCTGGCAGTATCGTGTCTTTCCGGGTAGGCGCAACCGATGCGGAATTTTTAGAGAAAGAATTTGAACCGGCGTTTACGGCTAATGATATTGTGAATTTGCCAAAATTCCAGGTGTATTTAAAACTCATGATTGATGGTATTGCGGGAGACGCTTTCAGTGCTACCACTCTCCCTCCTATTAAGCTCGAAGACGTAGCGAATGAAGAAAAAATTATTCGTATTTCGCGAGAACGTTATAGTAGTAGTAAAGCGGATGTGGAAGAAAAAATTCGTCGTTGGACGGGGATGTTGTCTGAGACGGAAAAAGCAGAACTCCGGAAATCGATTACCGAGCCAACACGAGTAAGTACTCCAGTAGCTCCGCCAGCATTGACTAAGACACCTGTGAAACCTCGTCAGCCTTTGCCAAAGCCGTTTGTCCCAAAAGAAGCTCCTAAAAAACCGGCCCTGGCAACTGAAGCAAAAGCGACCCCTGCTCCACAAGGAGTCACAGAAGCCGTAACGGAAGAACCTATTGTTGTTCCGGTAATAAAGGCAGTAGTTCCAAAAAACATCACTCCGGTAAAAATTTCAGAAGCTGCTGTAACTGCCGCAGCAGTAGAAGAAGGGGAGCGCCCAGTATTTGATGCACTTTGTGCAACTTGCGAAAAGCTTATTCAGGTGCCGTTTAAACCAGATAGCAGTAGGCCCACGTTCTGTAAGGATTGTTTAAAGGATTACCAGCGTGCTGTAGCCAAAGAGCGTATGGCTATTGAAAATACTCAACCACCTGAACAAGCCAAAACGAGCGTAAAGCCAACGCCGTCTAACAGTAAGCCTCATGTATACCACGGAAGTGAACAACCCATGAAGCTTGGCCAGATGCAACATGCGGCTCCTAAAAAATTTAAATCTCTGCGAGAAAATAACGAGCAACAGCTAAGCGAGCTTCGTTCCCTAGTGCAGAGTATTCGACCGACAGGTGAATAAAAGTAAAGCCCCTTTCAATAATTGAGAGGGGTTTTGTGATATACTAAGAGTACATACTAACGTCAACTTTCCTATGAGTTTTAAGAAAATGCATAAAAAAGCGTACTATTTTTGGGTAGTTATATCTGTTCTAGTAGTCGTTTCTATGGTTATGATGTCTGTGGCACCGCTCTTTTTTTACTAACCGTTATGGGACAGGGCTTTTCTTCTACAGATAACAACAGAATTCGCTCTGGAGTTATTGTAGGAATGGCTATTGTTTTGATAGTAGCTGGTTATTTTTCTTGGAAGCAATACGAACGCTATCTACGAATCAAAACAGAAGTTGCCGTACTTGAGGTAGAACGCGAGCGAGTGCGGAAAGAAAATGAATCTCTGAAAGAACGCATTAACTATGTCGCCACAGAGAATTTTCAAGAAAAAGAATCTAAAGAGCGTCTCAACATGAGAAAAGACAATGAGTACGTAGTAGACATAGAGGGCGTGGAAAGTACACCTCAAAATAGTCCTAAAGCTTCTGCGCCAGCAGATACCTCTGTAACACCTGCACCAAACTATAAAAAGTGGTGGTCAAAAGTTTTTTAAGAGAGCCTGCTAATTTGTAAGAATATTTTTATGGAAACAATCAAGGATTACTGGAGAAGTATCCAAGCATCTTGGAAAAAGAACCCGACGCCTTTTTATGCTATTGCCAGTGTACTTTTGTTAGTACTCGCAAGCATCATTTTCTTCTACACAGTTTCGAGGGAATCTCCGGCAGTACGACAAGTGACAAAAGTTTTCC
>JANNCH010000561.1:0-2845 GCA_031386315.1 Pseudobdellovibrionaceae bacterium | reverse complement strand
CTTCAGCTTCATTGGATCAAGTTGAAAAGTGCTTAAAGGTCACTAATGTTTTGCCTACTGAGTTTCTAAAACAACTCAATGTTAAAGCGACACTCAACGAAAGTGCTTATGCATCTGTCGACGAGTGGGTCAAAGCCCTTGAGCAAACTTTTGATACCTATCGTAAGGGTCTTGTAAAAACACAAGAGCGCGTAGAACTTCTGAAGCCTGCAAAAAAATTGATCGAACAAGAAGCTGAAGCCCTGAAGGCTTACGATTATGCTCAGAAAAAATGGCAGACTGTCAGCGATGAACTCAAAGCCAAACAAGCCAGCGAGCAAGTTTTGCAACAGACTCTTGCTCAAGCGAAAACGGATCTTGCTACTTTACAGTCACAGTTAATTTTAGCTCAGGACAATTTGAAAATCAAAAAAGCGGCCTATGATCCAGCTCGCGCACAGCTGGATGTCTATGTGAAAGCTGTGAGTTCTGCCGAAAGCGCGCTGAACAGCAATATTTCAGATACAAAACGTTATCAATCACGTATCGCTAGTTTAGAGCGAGAAATTCCTGATCTTCGTGCTGAAAGAGACAGTCTGGACCGTCAGATCAGTCGCTTGCAAAGCGAGATCGAACCTGCCCGCCGTGCCTATAATGATGCCGCTTCAGAAGCGAGTCGTTACAATGTGGATTATGAAACTCGTTCAGACTTAAACAGCGACTGGCGCTATAACAATGCAGTCCGCGAAGCTCGTCAATCGCGTGACGAAGCACAACGTGCTAACCGCGATGCCGATATGTACAGAAACCAAGCGCAAAGAAAAAGAGCTGAACTTCAGCAGTGCAAAACTGACCCGGCAAGAGATTGCTCTTCATTGCAAGCAGAGCTCAGTCAACTTCAAGCAAACCATGCACAAGCTCAGAACCGTGAAAACAATGCCAACCGCGAGGCTGCACGCGCTGAAAATGAAGCTTACAGCATTGAGCGTAGCATTCGCTCAAATCACGAACGTGAAAAATATCGTTTAGAGCGAGTTCGCGATGACCGTGCCAATGTTTTGAATAATCTGGAATCACAACAAAATGCTGCGCGTTCACGTCGCAATGCAATTGAAAATGAAATTCCAGATTTGCAAGCAGAGCTTAGAAATGCAAAAACAAAACTAGCGAACTTACAGACGCAAAGACCCGGTCTTGAGGCCACTTTAGCGGATGCCCGTGCACGTTTAGAACAAGCAAAAGTGACATTGGATTTTGCACGCATCGAAAGAGAGTATTTCGAGGCAGTTGCGCAAGTGGATAATTTAACAAAAGCCATTTCTGCGACACAAAAGAAAATCACCGACACCGAGAAGTCTTTAAAATCCATCAAAGCAGAAATTGATTCTTTGGTTAAAGATTTGGCGAGAAGAACAACGACGCGCGATCAGGCATTGGCAAAGCTGGATTCTATCCGCGCAACTTTAAAACCGATTCGGGATCAAGAACTGATTCTTAACAAAGAGATCGCGGATCTTGCGTTGATTTTTGAACAAGGTAAGTCTCGTTATCAAAAAAGCTACGAAGCCTATTTAGGTAACTAGATTTTTTAGGTTTTATTTATATTGTCGGGACCAGAGAAGTTTATTCTTTCTCTTGTCCCGATGCCACTTTCTCAGCAAGCAATTTTTTATCATACAAATTAGTGTAGTTCGGTACGGCAATGCTTGCGATCACAGTGCTGATCAAACGGCGTGTTTGTGGCATCCATTCGACAATCTTAGCAAGTGGACGAACTATGCTAACAATGCTTGATTCCATTGAATCATCCTCTGCCATCAAAAGATAATCATAACTACCTGAAGAATAAATCGAGTTCGGCTCTTCGGGAAGCTTTACCCATGCCGGAGTTTTTTCTTTGATCCAAGTAAAGCGACAGCCCTGTGCATTTTTTGAAATAACTTGGCGGTACTCTTTGTAAGCCTTTGGCATGATGTCTGTCATTGCAGACCATGCAGCCCAATCCACACCCGTGGCTTCACGTACAGAGGCGCATAGACCCAATGCAGGAAGTTGCTCTGAGTAAGTTTGTTTCCAAACGCGTGTCGGAGTTTGCAGAGAGGGACGCGCATACTGATTAACAGCCCAATAAACACGTTTTAAGCGTTCACGTTCTTTGATGACGGCCGTCCATGGTCCCATTTGTTTGCGTAAGTGTGGGCGCTTAGCGAGTGCTGCATCCGCTTGACTGAGAGTTGCGACAAAGATCATTCCACCAACCAGTGTTTCAGTTGTCAGTGAAAGCTCACCGTAATGAATAACGTCACGAATAGATTCTAAATACTGAGTATCTGATTTGGTTTGAGCTTTGAGTAGATGAACTTTGGTAAATGCTAAATCAAACTCTGGAACGGGTGTTGAATATGAAAAGCGAGGATGCAAATCCACGGGGCTGTTTTTGTCGATGTCCCAATGATCAAAGTCTTGAAGCTTGTGTAGCCACTGCGTTTGTACTTTTGAAAATGGACGTGGGTCTAACTTTAAAAATGGAGTCTCTGTTTTTTTGAAAGCGATGCGTGCTTCTTCGGGCAAAATAAATTTTTCAACCTTACTTGAGTTTTCATTTTTGACTGTGCTGCCCCAAGAGACGCGCGGATTTAAATAGGGGCCGGCATCACGCAGCTTTGGACCATCCATAAAGCCAACGACGGGCTCTAAAATGGTCACATCTTTTTTGTATTCAGGATAGTGAATGGATAGTTTTTCTATTTGTGGTGATATTCTGTTTTGTTGCAAACTAGTCAAATAGTGGCGAGCGATGATTTGATCAAAGATAAATGGTGTCAAGCCAGTGATAGCAAAAACGAATAGCAGAGTTAGAAAGATT
>JANNCH010000560.1:0-2710 GCA_031386315.1 Pseudobdellovibrionaceae bacterium | reverse complement strand
CTCATCAATGCGGGTACACCTGACACGGCCTTTAGCGAGTGGGGTATTGAACTCACTCGCAATGAATTCACATTGGAATACTCGGGCAAATTGGATACCCCAGTCACTGGCCAACAAAGTGATGGCATTGTCAGCCTTGATGGCGCTTACCTTTCAGGGGCTACTTACTGGTATCCAAGTTTCGCAGGGGCTTTACAGACCTTTCAACTAAACGCAAGCATACCCGCCACTTGGAAATCCCTTACGCAAGGTCAACGCACCTCTAGTATGAACAACAACGGTCAAAATATTACAGACTGGAGTGGTATCTATCCACAACAAGAAATTTATTTGATCGCAGGGGCATTTTTTGAATATAGCAAAAGCCTTGGCAGCGGAAAAAACATTCGCATCCTGCTTCGCAAGGATGAAAAAGACCTAGCGGATAATTTTTTAAACGTGATTCCTGATTATTTGACCCATTACTCAAAAGAGATCGCCCCTTACCCCTATTCGGATTTTGCCGTTGTAGAAAACTTTTGGGAAACCGGGTTGGGAATGCCCGCATTTACACTCTTGGGACCTTCCGTCATACGTTTACCATTTATTCTAAACACATCCCTGCCACATGAAATACTGCACAATTGGTGGGGTAACTCAGTCTATGTGGACTACAACACGGGCAATTGGAGTGAGGGTCTGACAACTTATATGGCAGACCACTGGCAACAAAAAGCGATACAGCAAGACGCTGCCTATCGCCTTTCTACTTTGATCAATTACGCTGATTATGTAAAGGCTGAAAAAGACTTCCCCATTCGCGAATTCCGTTCGCGCTACGATGCTAGCAGCCAAGCTGTTGGTTATGGCAAAACGATGATGTTTTTTCATATGCTCGATGTGCGTTTCAGCGAAGATGTTTTTAGAAAATCTCTACAAAATTTTTATTCTGAAAAATCTTTTCAAGTCGCAAGCTTCACGGACATACAAAATAGTTTTGAAAAGCTCACTGGCAAACCGCTCGAAGCAGAATTTTCGCAGTGGCTTGATCGTACTGGCGCTCCCACCATTGAACTGAGTGATATTCGTGTCAGCGCATGGGCTGATGGCAGCTTCAATGTAAATTTTGTATTGAAACAAACTCAAAATGAACTCTATGACTTAAATATTCCTGTGCTGCTAACCTTAGCAAATGGCAAAAGTATTTCTAAACTTGTAAATTTAAAAACACACGATCAATCCTTTGCGTTTGTTACAGGTATGAAACCTGTAAAAATTGAAATCGATCCAGAATACAATTTATTTCGAACTCTTTATACAGAAGAGCGATCGGCAACACTTTCAGCGGCCCTGGGTGCGACACCCGTGCATTTTTATTATCCTGAAAATATTGCGAATGCAGAAGACTTTGTGCGCGGATGGGAAGGCGCCATCGCAGGCAAGATGGAAATGCATCCATTCAAAGAAAACCTCAGCATCAGTTCGCAAGGAGCCATTGTACTTTTGGGTGATGACAGTCGTTTTGCACAATTTATGAAAAATCAATTGGCGGGACAAGATTTCGAAATACTCGAAGAAGGGGTTCGTATTCAATCTTCTATTTTTTCAAAAGCTGATCACAGCTGGTTGGTGGTTGCTCGCAATCGTAATAAACCTGAGCAAATTATTGTTTGGGCACGCTGGGCAAGCGCCATGAACGTTGGCGAATGGTCAAAACGCCTTACTCACTACGGAAAGTTTGGAGCCCTTGTCTTTAAAGAAAAACCAAACGTAATGAAAATCACATGGCCCGTTGTCAGCTCTCCGCTGCGACGATCCCTATAGCAGATATATAAAAGCGAACATTCAAAAAATTATGAGCTTTTTGGTTACAACAAAAGGCTAGATTTTCATTCTTACATGAGCCTATTTTTTGAAACTGATGGAATGGTACCGGATCGCTTACTCTCTTCTACATTGCTTTACTGCGATTCAAATAAATCAAATATTAAGAACAAATCCTATGTGTCAGTCATTGATTTTAGCATTCACTCGAGTAAAAAAAGATTCTTCATTATTAATATGACAACTGGGGCTGTCCTGAGGTCGCGAGTGAATATCGTGATCGTGTGATCAGTATGCTTAAAGGCGGATCTATTATATACGCCAGCAATTAGTATTTAATAAGTCGACTAACCATCATAAAAAAGGATCTGATTTTAAGTCAGATCCTTTTTTGCTTATAAAATCCTATTCTAAACTACTCTACTGTTGAGTGAGCAACAAAATCTTTTTATTGACCTAATAATTCAAAAATTATGCTTTTAGACGATCACATTTTTTCAGTATCACTGGTGCCACGAATCCATGATGGAACCACTTTGTTAAAAAAACTGTCCAAAGTTTTGACGGGTTTTTGAAAGCTCCGAATAAAAAGAACCGGACCAAAGGCCATAACCCTGACTAAAACCCAGACAGAGTGCTCAACATTAAAGTCTAGTCAATAGGTGCCGATCAGGTCTAGGTACGCACATGAAACGGAGAAATTATTATGGGAAACTTTAATAAAACAATATTACTACTGACTGCAAGCATGGCCCTTGGTGCCTGCGCGAAAATGAGTTTTTCGCCTGCTAACCTTGTAGACCAAGGTGCAGAGTCAATAGATGACGTTGTCCTCCCACCTCCAGGTCCAGAGATTGAGTGCCGTACAGATCAGGTTAAGATAAACAGACCGACCCGCGTTCTGTTT
>JANNCH010000602.1:0-6161 GCA_031386315.1 Pseudobdellovibrionaceae bacterium | reverse complement strand
GTAACCTGTAATTTTGCTTCAACTAGTGCAACGTCGACAGCAGGTGCTTGCACGGGCGCAACGGCTTCTCACAAGTGTTCTTGTTCGCTGAATGTGGCTAATACAACAGCCGGTGTTTACCCTGTAGTTGCTGTTCCTGGAGCAAACATTGTTACAATCACTTGGTCAGCTACAACCGGCGGAACAGCTGGTAATACATCTTGCATTTGCTGGTAAGCGCTCTTTCTGCTGCCGAAGTAAATTAGATTATTGTTTATTAACCCATGGTTCTTTGAATCGTGGGTTTTTTTTGATATTAGCAGGGGCAATGCTCTTTGTTTTAAAAGAGCATCAACTATGAAAATTTAAATTTTGCCATGTTTGGATTAGGATATTTTTCAAGCGAGTAGGGTAAGTTATTGCTGTAGGGTAAAATAAAAAACCCACAAATCTTTCGAGTCGTGGGCTTTAAAAGTGGAAAACAAGATGGTTTTAAAAAATTTAGGTGACTACTTCATCCTACATTTCTCAGTGAAATGCTGAGAAACGCCACCAAGCTGACGCAAATCAACTGTTCCGTCCTTCTCTTTGAAGACTTTGAAGTCTCGCATACAAGAGTCCGGTGTTTGGAAAGCGTACAAGATATTTGAAAGTGTTTGTTGTAAATTGCCATTGGCTTTAGAAAGTTGTTCAAAAGCCGGAGTCGCGGTACATACCTTATCACGATTTTTACGATAACCCTCAAGCTCTATATTCGCTGTTCTCATTTCACGGCGGGCTTTGTCCAAGGCAATCGATGGGTCAATTTTAATTAAATCTACAATAGCTAGTTGGGCATCCAAATCATCAGATGACTTAATCACTCTTTTTTCAATCTCTGTAAAGATATCATTCTTCACTTTGTTGATTTCTGAAATGGATGAGCTCCCTTTTAGGTCATTCAGTTTTCGATACTGAACTGACTTTGGCTCTACCATGAAAGTGCGTTCTATACCTTTTTTGCTCTTGGTAGTTAAGTAAGCTCCGGCGGCACCTTGATCAATAAAGATAGAGATGTCCTCTGGGTTCATGGGGCGATTCTTATCTTTATTTACCCACTGACAATTAAGTCCTGTGCCACTGTCTCTGATGGTGCAATATATTTCTGTGAGCTCAGCAGACTGCGCATGAACTGCTTGCGGAGAGATTAATAGACACATGAGGGGAGCCAGGGCTAATTTTTTCTGTAGTTTCAAGTTGTACCTCTGTTAAAAAGTCTTAATAAGTTATCTTTCAAAGTTTAATCTACTTGTGCTCGGGTGCGCAAGAAATAGCTTAAGCTAGACCAAGGTCTATTTTGTTAAAAACTGTATAAAAATTCTGACCGCATTCTTTGACTGAAATGACCAACTACTAGCAGAATACAGAATATGACAACTACAGCTAAACTATCAGCTTTATTATTTGCCCAATTTCTAAGCTTTTTGATAACAGGCACAAATGTCGCCAAGGCAGAAGGTGCTAGTACAAAGATTCCTTACAAGTTCAGTGTCAATCCAAATGCACCTACTAAGCCTGTAGACAATCGTCCAGCTATGGTTTTTAGTCATGAAGGTGCTCTGAACGAAAGTCCTCAGCAAGCTGAAGAAAAAACGAACCCAGTCGATAATATTGCCAACGACACACCTTTTGTAACCTATATCGGCTACCCAAAATATTTTTTACAGCTTACTTTGACGCCAACCCCAACTTCTTTTAAGCAAGAATACAACAATTTGCCTTTGAATTACTCGTCATCAAACTTAACTTCCTTTGATCTTCTATCTAGGATAACAATCACTCCACAAGTGTTTGCAGAGCTAGAGGTTGCAAATTCATCTGTCGCTGTAAAGTCAAAAAATTTAACATTGTATCAAATCAATGAGTCGAGTGTTGATTTAAGCACTGTCAACTTTCGTATGAACTATTGTATTTTAGGCAAAGTATCGTTTCATCAATTTTGTCCTGGTGTAGATCTTGGTTTTGATCAGTATCCAACTCTTGATTTTGCAAATAGCACAAGCATTGAGATCACAAAAATCAAAGATACAACTGCAGGAGCCTATCTTTTTTATCAATACCCAGCATTGCCTAATTTATTTTGGCAGACCCGAGTGGCTTACTTAACTGGTCTTTTGGTTGGTCAAGATGAAAATCTGAAAGTAACGATGAACAATCGCACCGTTTTTAGAACAGGCTTTATGTGGAGTGCTAGTGAAAATTATCATATTTTCGGCTTGCTATCATATGAAGAAAGAAATGCAGCCGTTACCCAGGTTATTGGCTCTAATACTGATAATTGGAAGGTCAAATCCAACGCATTAGGAGCCCACGTCGGTATTCAGTTTAACTTTCCTAGAGAGTAGCTTCAGCCTAGTCTCTAGTTTTGAAAGCTTCCACATTTTGCATTGATGTAAAGTGATTTCCCAGTTTCATCTGAAAACTTTATATATCCATCCGTCGATTCTTCGGCATTAAGAGTCGTATTGCGTTTGATCAATGCAATGTTCTCTGAGCTTGAACTAGGTGAGGGCCGTGAATAGCAAACTCTAGATGTAACCCACGGTCCAGTTGATACAGATGAAATAGCTCTTTTAGCAGGCAGCTGTATAGGTATTCCAGCACTCATAATATTTTCATCGGATGGCTTTTCTATTAAAGCTTTTTTGTTACTAAGCTTAAACTTTTTAAGGACTCTTGATGTGTCACGATCTAGCGCAGCTGTTTCTGAACGAGAAAGCTCTGTCATCAAGTCTGTTTTTGCTTGTTCTAATGAAATTCTTGATTCCATCACTTCGCCATGAATCAAAGAATCCTGTTGGTATACTTCTTGGCTCTTTTCTTTGACCGCGATAAGATCTAATCTTAATTTAGCAAGCTCTGCTTCCATGCGAACTTTATCTGCATCGGCTTGTGTTTTTCTATTGCTAGCATTAGCTATAGAAGTTTCGATATATTTTAACTCATTAAAGATTGATATTTTTTCAGTCTTATATCTTATTTCTGCCTGAAGACGCTCTTTTTCAGCATCTTGGAATTCTCTTTGTGCAAAGTTCAGTTCACGACGTGCTTTTGAAAGTTGAGATTGTGCCTCTGTCGATGCTCTGTCAATTTGGTCCCTTTGGGCGACTGCATTTGCAAGACGTTCTTGTACTTGTGAATATTCTGTTTTTGCTCTGATCTCTAATGCCTGCGTGCGTGCCATGTCATTCTTCATTCGGGCCATGTCGGTTTCTGTTCTTGATATTGCAGTACGAGCTTTTGCAGCATCGATTTCAATTCTTGCAATTTCAGACTGAGTTTTCTGCTCAATTAATTTTAAGTTAGCTAAAGATTTCACAAGATTTTGCTTTTTAGTACTGAGTTCAAACTCTGAGCTCAGCAGTTCTGAATTTTGTTTACTGACCTGGTCGTTGATTCTGCCGAGATCTTTTTCCATTTCTTTTTGATGATTTTCTAACTGGTCAAGGTTCAATCGCAATGACTTGAGCTCATTTTGGATTGAATCTTGTTTGGCAAGTTGATCTTGAATTCGGATCTTTTGGCGAGTTATTTCAATTTCAGCCTCAACTTTTTTTTGTTCAAGCTGGTGATTTGTCTGATTGATATTGCGTTGCAAATCTTGAGTCTTTTTGATTTCTTGAACTTCTTTCTCGCGCAAATCTTCAACAGCTGCTTCAGGATAGAAGAGCTCCTGAGCGTATAAAGTGTTAGCGCTCAGAAAAATCAGAATCGTTATGCACAAAGTTTTTGAAGTCATTGTTATTTCTTTCATGGGTTTACCCATTTAGCCCCCAATATCTTATACTCTTAGAAGTTATCGGCTTCTTTTTGGAAATCTTAATGTCTATTTAACAATCTCGACCATGGGCCTGCTGGCCTATCCTTCGAGTACAAAGTCCCAGCGAATTGTAATGTTTCCATCCTCATCAGCCATACCCGATGGAGGGGCAGGGAAGGGGGCTGCTAATCGAAACGCTTCGGCTGCGGCTTCGTCTAGCTCGCGGTACGCTGAATAGCCTATGACTTGCACTTTGAGCAGTTGGCCTTTTCGATTCAATGTCACAAGTATTTTTGAAGCCATGTCACCCTCGCTGGCAATATCTCGCCCTTGAGAATATATTTTAGTAATTTTTTCTTTGACCTTAGTAGCCCAAAATCGATTTAATTTAGGACGGATTTGTGCGTAATAAGAATAAAATTCAAATTTTTTAGTTGATAGCTTCGTTTCTAAATCCTGATCTAAGCTCTTTATATAATCGAGACTTGCTGCATTTTGAGAGACGCTATGACTTTTTTTTGTTTTCTTGAGTTGGATCTCTTGACCAGCAGAGTCTTTGTCTAAGTTGAGACTTTGGCTGCTATCTTTGCTGTTTTCGCCTCTGCGTTTAGCAATTGTTTGCTTTTTGTGAAATTGATCATCTTTACCAAGTAATTGTGTTTTTTTAGGTGAGTCTTGAGCCGTAGGGTCTTTTTCTTGTTCAACAATTTGTCTGCTTTTGAGTGCTTGCGCTGGAATATTTTGAGGTGGTGTTTGTGCTACAACGCTGACTTCGAATTGAGTGTGTACTTTTTTTTCAACATCTGCATGCACAAACAGTTTTAAGGCAAAAAGAAAATGGATCAATAATGATATTGAGATGCAACGTTTGATAAGATCAAATCGATTTATTAGTTTGTAGAAAAGCGGCAATTTTTTATTCATAGATTCCAACTATGAGACTGTATCGGCAGAATAAGTCGATAGTTGTAGTTGAATAACTTTTTTTAGCATTCATGGTCGTTTGTCTAGGTGTGACCTATTAGGTTTCTAAAAACTCTTTTTATTGCGAATCCAAAGTCGCAAAGGCGTGAGTTCTTTTTCGCTAATACCAACAAAGTTGGCTTTAATTCTGTAGCCCGCATCTTGATTTTTAGCTTCTTCGCAAGCAACAATTCGCAGCATGGGTTTTGCAATCCCAATATCATCAAAAAGACTGCTGCCCAAACGCATCAGTGCGCCTATTGATAAGCCGACATTCGAAATAAGGGTAAGTCCCATTTCAGAAACACCAACAATTTCAGTTTTGGTTTCCCACTCTGCTTTTACTTGTGTAGGTGCCTCGACAAAGGGGACTGTACTTTTTTTTCTTTTCGCCAGGGTTTCACTAATCTTTGCTAGCAACATCGTTGGATCAATGGGTTTGACCACATAGTCATCGGCCCCTGCCTGAATGCCTTTTTCAACGTCTTCTTTTTCGCGTTTGCCAGTCAGCATGATGACCGGTGTTTTTGAAAGTTGTGGATGATTGCGGATCGTGCGAATCAAGGCATAGCCGTTTCCACCCATGGGCATAATGGCATCGGTGATGACTAAATCGAAGCTCTCGTGGGTGAGTCGATCCATGGCATCGATCGCATTCGTGCAGGCTGTGACAATATGCTTTTCTGATTTAAGTAAAGCTTCAAGGGTCAGCAGCACACTTCTTTGGTCGTCGACGATAAGTATATTTGCCATAATTTCCTATGCTGCTTTCTCTTTTGCCAAATGTTGGGTCAAGGCATTGATGCTTTGGCCCAATTGGTTTTCGATCTCGGCAATAATATAGGATGCTTGGGTTATGTCTGTCACTCTTTCAAGCTCCGCACACAAATCTGATAATTTTTTAGCACCCAGTGTAGCGCTGCTAGATTTCAAAGCATGGGCTGCTTCGTTCAAAGATTTGACTTCATTTTTGATGATGGCAGTTTTCATTGAGTTCACAAGCTCTGGTGCAGATAAGTTAAAGTCTTCCACGAGGGCCGCTGTGAGGCTTTGATCATTCACCACATAGGTTTCAAGTTTGCTCAGGGTGTTCCAATCAATGACATCTGTATTTGGTTTCAACCAACGTTGCAAAACTTCAATGAGTTTTCCAAGCTCTAGAGGCTTTGTTAAAAAGTCATCCATTCCGGAATCAAAACAAACTTTGCGCTCGCCACTGGTGCCTTCGGCCGTGAGGGCGATAATAGGGATATGCTGTTTCTGTAAAGAGCGAATTTTTTTTGTCGCTTCATAGCCAGTCATCACTGGCATTTGACAATCCATGAAGATCAAATCGTACTGTTGAGACTGTGATTTTTCGAGCGCAATTTGACCGTTGTTGGCAAGTTCAACAGTCAGTCCAAGTTTTTGTAGGTAAGTG
>JANNCH010000449.1:0-1761 GCA_031386315.1 Pseudobdellovibrionaceae bacterium | reverse complement strand
GCAAAGTGCTGGATCCAACCGAATAACTAAACTCGCCGAGGGGACCCGTGTTGATGGTTGCCGCTTCTTGAAAAAGCATGCAAGCACCCAGATTGATCGTGAAAACCACACTGATATTTTGACTTGCATAGGGTGCGTTAGAGCCATCTGTTAAAACACCTTCATAGGTAAAAAGTGTTTGTGACAACGGAGCTGATTGACCCCAGGCGAAAGTAGATAAACCAAGGCACAAAAAAAGTATGAGCGACTTCATTAGCGCACCCATCCTTTCAATTGATAATTACCCTGTGCCATCAAATGTTGTTCTTGAAAGCGGATACGACTTTTTAGTTTGTATGTACCGCCAGCGAGAGTCGCCGAGCCAGCAAGTATTTCTTGGCTAATATGCAGTGTAGGTAAATATCGTACAGCTACGGTGTAAGTATTCGTATTGCCCATTTTGCTGACGGCTTTAACATACACATTCGTCGTGCTGCCACTCGTTAAACCAGATAGATCTGATTTTGTTAGGCCATGCGAAAATGTATTGTTAGTACAGGGGACATCTTGCTCAATGGTATCTATCGTAATCGTGATTTTCGACGTTATGTTCGTGCATTGACCCGAAATCAAAACATTTTGCCAAGTCGAAGTGGTTAGTGAAGTGTTCATCGTCAAACCATCAGAAATACTGTTGAGCATTCCAATTTGTGGGGTCGTGTTCGAGCAGGCTGCAAAAAGCAGCAAGCTTGTCGAAAATGTGAATACCCAAAAAAACGATTTCATTACTTAAAACATCGGCTTAAACGGGCTTGCTCTTGAACAATGATAAGCTTTTTTGTCACTTAATTTGTCATAATGTACTTAATTGCTTTAGTGTTCAAAGTTCGTCTCAGAATAAAACGTAAGTCATCAATCTCAGTCTGGGATGGTGATGGTATTGCTCTGCAAACGACGACTTCGACACTTTGATTTCGCACGAACATCACCGTGAAACTTTCACGGACGAGATGCGCAAAGAATACAATGCTGTTTGTGGCAAAACTGTCGAGTTAATGAAAAGCCAACTTTAGAAAATAAAAACTATTTGCTGGTGAGGCGGATGCCATCATCAGTAATAGTGATTAAACGCTTTTTATAAAGTCCGCCTATGGCAATTTTATATTTCTTTTTGCTGACGCCAAATAAATCGTAAATCAATTCTGCAGAGGTTTTGTCGTTGATAGGTAAGAATCCCTGATTTTTTTCTAGTTCAGAAATAATCATTGGCTCAAGTTCGACACCTGCCTGGTGGCCAGTCTTTTGTAAGCTCAGATCGATTTTGCCGTCAGGACGAATCTTGCGAATAAAACCTTTTGTCTGCTGTGCATACTGAAGTTTTTGAAAGACTTCGTTCTCGTAAAGCATTCCAAGATATTTATTTTCGATGATGGCTTTATAGCCCATATCGGTTTTGCCAAAAATGATCAGATCAACACTTTGATCTTCAGCCAGTGTACTGATTTCTTTGTCGATGTTGCGGTCCACGCGCATGGATGCCGAGATACGTTAGCTTTTATCTAAGTACAAGAATACGACAACTTTTTCGCCGATACGAAGTTCTCGGGTTTGTTCTGCAAAGGGAAGAAATAAATCCTTTTCGAGTCCCCAAACAAGAAAGGCTCCGATGGACTCGACAAGGATTTATTTCTTCCCTTTGCAGAAAAAACCCGAGAACTTCGTATCGGCGAAAAAGATGTCGTATACTTGTACTTAGATAAAAGCTCACGAATCTCGCCATCC
>JANNCH010000597.1:0-2783 GCA_031386315.1 Pseudobdellovibrionaceae bacterium | reverse complement strand
GGCCTACGAAAAAATTGGCCTGCAATTAGTACGTACACTGCCAAATATTTTTAGCAAAACATTGATCAAAGAATTTATCAAAAGAACGACCTCCGAGCTTGCTTTCAAAAAAATGATCGCCGAAGCCTCAGACTCGGATCGCCCACTATTACTTGATCCCAAAATTAAAAAAATCATGGATCAGTCTTTTTTGTCGGCAACAAAACAAGGTCACATTGGAATCCATTTTGATCTTTTAATTTATGCTCGAAAGCTAGATCGTTCACTGGGCAAAATCAAATGTCCCGTTGTCCTTTTTCACGCCATGGATGATCTTATCGTCCCCATTCAGATGTCCGAATTCATCGCACGCAAACTCCCCCATGCTGAGTTCATCCCCGTTGCGGGTGAAGGGCACTTCTCACTTCCCATACGACGCTCTCAGCTCATTGCCGACAAAATTCGAGACTTACACAAGGTCCTCGCATTGACCTGCACCTAGCCCCATACATGATTCCCGCAAATCCCTTCTCTGTTACTATGACCAATTCATTGACAGCCAAGCTAGCCTATATCCTTAGCCAGCATGGTTTAAATCATGCAACGCAACTGGATAATACTACTAACAAAGGATTAAAGATGAAGTCTCTAAAGGCGGTTCTTGTTTTATTATCGATTTTAGCAACGACACACATGGCCCATGCCGCTGAGTGCGTGAACAGCACAGAAGAACTTGCAAAAAACAATTCAAGAACACTGCCTGATTTTTTACGAAATTTACCAGCCAACTTTGCTAGCTCAGATGGAAAAGTGCGGTTTTCAATGACAGCTCCGGTTCGTAAGTATTACGACAAAAATGGAAACCAAACAGGACAAAACCACCTCTTCCGCGGAAGATGGGATGCCAGCGGTTTTGGTGGCGGAGACCTTTATGCTAAAACAATCTGCGTCCAGGGCAGTTCATTCACTATGTTGCTAGAGGATGGCAGCAAGTTTTCAGCAGAGCTGTCTGGAAATAACTTTATCTTTAAGAAATTACTTAAGACCTTCGTTCTTTCACCTAGATAATTTGATTTAAACAATTAATTTACTTCTAAGAGCCCCCCGAAAACAGTGGTCGTTTTTTTCGCCCGTTGCTTATCTTAAACGCGAGCGAGCGCTCCTTCATTTTGGTGGGTGAACTTTGTTTGCTGTTTGCGGGAGCGCTTTATCTGCGCCGGTTTGGTGAAAGCTTTTGCCACTCTCGTTAGTGGCTTGGCTCGAGAATTTTAGAAGAAGGAGCGAAAGTCAGTCCAAGTTCATGAACACAAATTAGCCGTCCTCGACCAATAAATCCAATCGATAGTTTTTAAAGACTCCATAAGAAAAGCTTATGGCACTAGCCCACTGCTTAGGCGCCTTAACAAGTTGAAACTGATAGCTATTTAACGAAATAGTCACATTCTTAGAGCCATAAAGCAGGTTAATACTCAAAATCCACCAATCATTACAGTCTAGTAATTAAATTACCAAAGCAGCTTGCTATGCATCCTTAGTATTGTATGACGATACTAATAGAGGCGGTATTGAATACTAGTTCACATAGGAGGACTATAAACGTGAGAACATTACCAGTATGTAACCCTCAGACGAACGGAATGATGCCCTCGAACTCTAAGTAAGGAGGTTTTATGATGGCAACTCTAACAAATGGTAAATTTAACCAAGCTTCTCGCTACATGCTCAAAGTGCCTGTACAAAAGCGTTCCCGCGAAACAGTAGCAAGCATCGTTGAGTCCTGCGCGCGTATACTTATAACAAATCCTTATCACGAAATCACAACGGATAAGATCGCAGCAATGGCTGGAGTTAGCATTGGATCACTCTATCAATTCTTTGCAAACAAAGAAGCCATCGTATCTGCCGTCGTGGATGATTTACTGACAAAAGATATTTCGGTACTTACGCAAGGATTAGCAAATTTGCCACAGACAGACTTAGATGGCAAAATCAAAGCATTGATTGAAATGGGTTTTACACGTTTTCATACGGATCGCGAATTGCGCACGGCCCTTCAAAATGTGCAGGGCTTGCTTGATTACTGGGAATCCCGCCGAGTGTTCTTCGATACTTATCAAAAGTACATCTTACAACACTTGCCAGAATTGCCAAACCGAGACCGTGATTTGGTAGCTCTGATAATTGTAAGCACATTCAATAACGCATTGAATGTGCACTTATTACAAGCCAACCAGAGCCCCGAGCGCGAAGAGCAGTTTAAAAAAGAAATTTACCTTTTGGTAAGTCGCTATTTGAACCCCTGAGAGAGCTAAAGCACTCTCAGTTCTCGCTTGCTCTTCAAGCCACAGTCACTCAAGATAAAGTGATGAAACTTGAAACAGACTTTACCCGATTGATGAAAATTGATAACCCGATTATTGCCGCCCCCATGTTCTTAGTAAGCAATGAAGACATGGTGGTGGCCTCGAGCGAGGCCGGCGGCATAGGTACATTTCCAGCGCTCAACTATCGTCCCATTGAAAAGTATGTGGAAGCACTCAAAGCCATTCGCAGTCGCACACAAAAACCTATTGGCGTAAATATTATCGTCAACAAAAGCAACACCCGCCAGGACGAAGATTTAAAGATTGCCCTTGATCACGGAGTGAATCTTTTTATCACTTCGCTTGGCAGTCCTCGCAAGGTCATTGAACAAGCCCACCGTCAGGGTGCAAAAGTCATTTGTGATGTGACGAATTTAGAACATGCTTTGAAAGTCCAAGATATGGGAGCAGATGGCGTGATCGCCGTGGGTACGGGCGCTG
>JANNCH010000375.1:0-1899 GCA_031386315.1 Pseudobdellovibrionaceae bacterium | reverse complement strand
TTGTCTTCTGAAAGTTGCTGATTTTGCTCTTCCGCAAGGAAAAGTGCCACATCCCATTTGAGTATGGTTTGTGCGGCAGTAATACGTTCCGTGGGTGTCGGATAAAGTACCTTATCAGTCGTAATTGCTTCACCTTCAAGTATTGAGGCGAGTTTCTCGGTGACCATGCGGTGTCGTTCCTTGAACTGTGCCACTCGCGCCATGCGGTCATATACGTTGATTGAAGCGATGTTTTCAGCGCGGACTCGTTTCATCAAGCGAGAGACATAATGCCAGTCGAGGAGTCCATGGACTGATTGATAGCCACGCTGATGAAGCGCAACCCGTATTTGTACAACAGATTTCAAAGGATGTAGGGCTAATTCATCACGGATTGCTCCCTTGATCAGTTCTTCTACTTCCTTTGTCTTTTTCATAATACTTCGTGGTTATTCGTGGTTTTTGTTTTTCTCGCGGGTGAGTCTCTCAAAAACACTATCTAACGCCTTACTTATTACTTCTTTCAGTTCTTTAGGTTCGAGAAGAATACTCTTATTTGGTTTTGCTGATGATTCATATCCCAAAGTGATTTTTTCACCCGCTTCGTTGACCACATGGCGATTCCCATCAGATTCAGAATTTGGCGCAATAGGTTGATTTCCTTGCGTATGCTCTATGAGATCTGTCAGCGCATCTTTCCTTTTCATGCCTATATTCTAGCTCTTTTAGAGTCTAACAGATAGTGTTTTTTCAGGTCGATCCCCTATCAGGAATGCTTTTACAGCGTCATTCCACATTTGCACCGTTTCTATATTGGTAGCCACACAATCGAAAAGTTCGAGTGGTGTCGCTATCGGTGCACAAAAAGCCCCCGCGCAAGCGGGGGCTTTGTGCGCCCATGCAAAGCACTAATGTGCTTTGCATCCAGGACTCGAAAACCTTGAACATGTCGAGCGGAGCTTGCGAGCACGATGTGAAAGGTGTACCGTTCGTGTAACGAAAGAGTCCTGTTTATATGTTTGAAAATGACATAATTAAAGAAATTTCCCCTGCTTTTTTGGGAACAATCCTTGCCCTGCTATCAACAGGTCTAATTTGGTTGTTAAAAAGTTCTTTTGAAAAACACAATAGAGAAATGGGAGCACTGGGTTTCTATGAGAAAATTTTCGTACAAAATATTCGCCTTTTAGCAGACGCTTTTGAAAATATTGATTCTTGGATTACGTCAATGAAGGCTGGGCGTTCTTTTGTGGTACATTTTGAGCCTCTCAGAATTGACAACGAAGAGTTGCAAAAAATAAGCAACTTATCTTTAGTGAATCAAATCTTGCGGGGGAATTACATGTTTGGTAGAACATCGTCAGATATTTCTATGATATATAGTAATTATCGTGAAACAATTTCCAAAATTGATTCGATTGTTGATGAGGAAAGTAAAAAGAAAAATCTTGATATATTTTATGGCGAGACAATCGTTGTGTTGACTGAATTAAAGAAAAATTACGAACCGCTGGAGCGTGAGTTTATCGAGACTATTGCGTTAATAAGGGTGAATGCCAGTATACGTTTTCACTCGATTTCTGGTTACGTAAGTCTCTTGATGAAAGATATTTTCCCTAAGGTGACTAAAAAAGCATTAGAAAGGGAAAGAGAAATTCTAAAAAGTAATCTAGAAAGAATTAGTAACCCTTGACACTCCCCTTTTCCAGCGTATAGTCTCTCTCAGATTCATTCTTTTCAAAGGAGGTCCTGATGGGTACTGAACACACCGTTGCCAAGGTCGCGTTCGGCCTTGGATTTAATGTCGTTCGTGACACAACTAAAAAAAGTGGATACGCGCCAGCGCATGTGGATGGTGCAGTTGGCAGACAGCTCTTCGCTGACTTGCGACTTGAAGGTTTTGCAGCGCTTCTCAAACTC
>JANNCH010000369.1:0-2050 GCA_031386315.1 Pseudobdellovibrionaceae bacterium | reverse complement strand
AAAGGGAAGCAGGTACCTTATTGGGTACCTTATTGAATGCTCTTTAAGGTCTTCCAGGATTTTAGGTAGCTGAAAGCCTGATAGGCTTGGTAATCGGCTTTAAAGATTTTGTCTCGTGGCGAAAGCTTTTCGTCTTTTTTAGACGACCCAATGTCCTTCCACCAAGCCAAGGCGCCCTCGTCAGCGCCTTTTTTGACATCTAATTTTTCAGCAGCTCTTTCGCGATCGCCCTTTAAGTGGCCTGCAATGTCACCCTCACGCGTGGGTTTAGATTTTACGATGGCCTTTGTGAATGCTTCTGGATCCACTTCGTCAATTTGAATGTCTGGGTGGATACCCTCTGCTTGGATCGATACCCCGCTAGGTGTGTAGTATCTTGCCACTGTTAGCTTCAGACCACTGCCGTCGCCTAATTTAACAACCGACTGGACTGAGCCTTTGCCGAATGTTCTTTCACCCACGATCAAGGCGCGTTTGTTATCTTGCAAAGCACCCGAAACAATTTCGCTGGCACTGGCAGTGTATTCGTTTACCAAAATTACGATTGGGAAGTCAGTAAAACGTCCTTTTTTTGTCGCGCTTGCGACCTCTTTGTCTTTTTTATTGCGACCGATTGTACTAACAATAGCGCCGTCTTTTAAAAACATATCACTGACTTTAATTGCTTGATCCAATAAGCCACCTGGATTTTTACGCATATCAATCAAAAGGCCCTGCATACCTTTGTTATTTTTAATGTGCTGATCTAGAGCTTTTTCTAAATCTTTCGATGTATTTTCAATAAAACTAGTGATGCGAATGTAAGCGAAGCTATCGCCAAGATCTGTGTATTTCACAGATCTGATTTTTACTTTACCACGTGTGATTGAGATATCGCGCGGCTGATCTTCATTTTCACGCACGACACGTAAAACAGTCTTAGTGCCTTTTTTTCCCTTCATCAATTGCGAAGCTTCTACTAGGCTCAAACCCTTTGTGCTTGTTCCATCCACAGCAATAACTTTATCACCTGGCTTGATGCCCGCCTCCCATGCCGGAGTATCTTCAATCGGTGAAATAATTGTCAAAACACCATTCTGAACTGATATTTCTATACCCAGACCCCCGAACTCGCCGCTGGTTTCACTTTCAAAATCTTTGAAAATTTCGGGTGGCATAAAGTTTGTGTGCGGATCTAGCTCACGCAACATGCCTTTAATAGCACCATAGATAAGTTTTTTAGTGTCTACCTCTTCAACATAGTATTGCTGAATAAGGTTGAGCACCTTACTGAAGTTCTGCAAATCTGCATATCGCTCTTGTGCGAATGCCTTTACTTGAAAGCCCAATTGAGCCATCAATACGATCGCCAGAATCAAGAGTGACCCCACGAGGTAGGTTTTTAAATTCTTTTTGTTGGACTTCATAAACTGAATCCTTTCATCCATTGCTGAGGGTCATAGGGTTCTGAAAAATGTCTAATTTCAAAGTACAGTCCGTCTTTATTATCGCGTGGAGAATACCCCACCGTTGCAATAACTTGAGACAATGAAACGTCTTCGCCGACTTGAACCATCAATTCATTCGCATGAGAGTATATCGAATAATAGTGATCACCATGATCAATAATCAAAGTTTTACCAAACCCTGGTAAAGTCCCGGCGAATGAGACCGTACCTTCAAATATAGATTTGATATTTTGATTTGACTTAGCAGAAATAAAAATGCCCTTGTGATTGAGGCTATACGGATGCTGAGCGGATTTTTCAATTCCAAATCGGCGAACTACAGAACCTTCCAGTGGTTTAGATAGCTGACCCTTTTGGTCCGCAAAAGACGGGCGAAAAAGCATATCAAAAATACCCGCGTCTTCGATATTGTATTGCAATGACTGCTCACGAAGTAAATTAATTTTATTCATTGCGAATAATTTGTTGCGACGTATTCCGTCTAGAATTTTATTTTTAAGATTTTGCTCGGCCAAGAGGTTTTTTTCTTGTTTAGAGATTTTTTCGGCAAGTAGTTTTAGTTTTTCTAAGCGGCCGGCTAATTTTTGTTTTTTAACCTGAAG
>JANNCH010000315.1:0-3755 GCA_031386315.1 Pseudobdellovibrionaceae bacterium | reverse complement strand
GACGAGTTGGTCCTCTAGATGACCTTCTATAAGAATTGCACCTTCAGGCAATGTCCATTTATATTGAATGGCACCTGTGGCTTCTTGGCTTAAATTCACATAGCCGGTAACAACCAACTCTTGATCATCACGCTCGGGAAGAGTTGCGGGCAAATTAATATGCACGCGTAAAGGCGCCAAGTGTTTACCCACCATGGGGGTTTGCCAATTTTGTTTTAAATCCAGAGAAGCTAGACCACGTGCTGGGAAATTTTCATCTGTCATTGTCATAAGTCCGAAGCCGACGATAAGACCGCCCAGTATCAACATCAAATACGATGAAACTTTTTTTAGAGAGCTATTGGACATATAGTTCCTCCGTTATTACTGAGCTGGTAGCTTAAAGTGTTTGCGACTTCAGCTGCTGTCTTGTCGGTGCCATTTGAATTTGTAGTGCGAGCTTTGACGTTGATTAAATAGTAACCGGTGGGTCTGCCGGCGAGTGAAATACTCTTGGAAGTATTGTAGGTGCCCACAGCTTGAGTAGTCGATGCGACAATGTCAGAGCTCGATTCGCCGATGGCAGCGTACACATCTTCGAAATACACATAGTCTTCCACATAGGCGTACATATTTAAATCAACTGCCGGCGCGGAAGGCGACCCTGGTGGGCCCGGTTGCGTATACGCAATTGTAATGGTTGGACTCGAGCCATCATAATAGTAACGATAGAAATTATTGGAAGCCAGTTGGTTCGAGGCATAGACAGTTTGCCCAGAAATGGTACCGAGAGAAGTTCCGCTGGCGGCGTTTCTTGTCGGAGTCATGCTTTGTAAGCAAGTACCGCTACCTAAGAGGCTTGCTCCATACTCTAAATTATTAGTTGGCTGCATTTCTTGAGTAAGCATTACATTCCAACCAGGGAGCAGACCGCTATCGGTAGAGGCGCCTACAATGGAGCTAAAAATACCGTTAAAAAGACCCATACTGCGAAAGTGTCGAGTGCTAGAGTGCAGGCCAAGACGGACTCCGTCTCCATCGCCGAAGGCTTGCCAAACATATTTGAAAGGGATTGCGATGCTGGGACAATTGGTGCAGCTGGGAGTGCCGCTGTAATTATATGTGACAGTCGCCGGAGACGTTGTTTTATAAAGAGTCCGCGAGATCGAGACTTCACGGAACGATCCTTCAGATATCATATTAGGACTATCATAGGTAGTTCCGCTGGCTGGATCATCTGTCATATTGAAAACTACGAGACTTCCGTATCCACTCAAATCAAGGGCATTCTGCTTATAGCCCTTGGTATCAATATAGACACTGCTACTTGCTCCTGCTGGAGAAATTCCTGTTTTAACAGCAGACTGCAGATAATTGGCCCAGCCTTCACTCCATGCTAAGCGTGCATCAATGACAGCATCACCACTATGTGATCCACCCGGTGAGTTAGTTTTACCGTAAACATCTTCAAGAAAGTGCCCGTATTCATGCACAATGATTGAATCATCAAAGTGATCGGTATCTGAAGAAATCACATCGCCACTAATTCCACCCTGAATATAAAGTTGGTAAGCGCCAGGGATATAATAGGAAATGCCTTGTGTTGCCTGTCCTCCGCGATAGGTATTTGGATTAAACCCTGCTTTCCAAAACGCTGTCACTTTGGGTGCTACTGTAAAACCTACGGTACTAGCATTGGTGCGCAAGAATTCGTTCACGAGATATATATCGCTCATAATGTTGAATGCGCCGCCAGCAATATAGGGATCGATGGTGTCATCGCCTTCGGCTGTTAATGTTCCGATGGCGCCGGGTGCTGCTGTTACCACTGAAAAAGACTTGCTCACGGTATAAGGTGAGTTGTTAGTCACATCGTTTAGAACACTGACTTTATAAGTGCTATTGTAAGCGCGTGAATAAACTTTTATTGTGTATTGTTGATTGCTTGTGCTTGGAACTTGCGCCGTGAAAGTACCATCAGCTACAGTCTCTCCGCATTGAACTAAGGTTCCACTGCCATTGTAAATATGAAATTCTGCATGACGAATGGGTGTTGTATTAAAAGTATAATCTAAATACCAATCCGAGCCTGATTTTAATGTTTTGCGGCTTGTGAAAACAGCATTGCCGGTGACCGTAAGGCCGCCGCCGCTAATAGAGATGGCAGTGCCGCAATAGGCCTCTTCGGGGATTGTGACTGTGCTCTCGGGGTTGGATTCAAACGAAGGCGAGCAACCCAATAGATTGTAAAACGAAAATAGAATGGCTACCTGGAGCTTCGACAACTTCATGTAGTATTTATCGGAATTTTAAGGTCGAGTCTGAACGAATATTGCGGTTAAATTTGAATATGATTGATTCGAATTGAAGAAGAAATTTACAGGACTATCTCAGATTGGAACAGCTTTAATAAGAATGCATTGAAAGCAAAAAAAAAGGTCCGAAGGCAACTCTGAAACTAAACCTCTTTGCTTAGGTGGGTCGCTATGATAACAACTTTAGGCTTCTCAATACGAGTTGAGCTTGCTCACCATTGTCAGGGACAGCCCCCAAAAATATGCTTGTAAGGTTTATTTTCGATGAGTTTTACGCCGTCGAACCTACACATATAATGCTACCTTAAATCTGGCCTCAGGAGAAGCCCCCAGACCACCGAATATTAAAAATGACGCCTGAAAAACTAGATTTTATCTTCCCTTTTGTCGTATTTTTCTATGGACTGCTCGTAGTTGCTGTGCTCGAAAACCCCTACTTGATTAAAATTGGGCAAGAACGCATGGGGACGCACTTTCAACGGTTGACACGCCACAAGGGCTTAGCCTGGGTTTGCTTCTTTGTAGGCGGTTTTTGGGCTACACAAAATATCTGGTATTCTAGTTTATAGCGCACTAAACATTGACTCTGGATGTAGGCTTAATTAGCTTCGTTGGCATGTCAGAATTACTCACTGAAACAAAAAATAATGAGCCTGCTGTCCTCTCGGTAGAGCAGCTGAATTTGTCTGTAAAACAGATTCTTGAGGGGCAAATCGGTCAGGTGTGGGTGCGTGGTGAAATATCCAATTTTAAAGCCCACACTTCGGGACATTTTTATTTCAGTTTGAAAGATGCTAAATCACAAATTTCTTCAGTGATGTTTCGTGGCAATAATGCACGCTTAAAATTCAAACCAGTAGATGGACTTGAAGTCATCGCGCGTGGACGTATTTCAGTTTACGAACCTCGCGGAAACTATCAAATCGTCTGCGATATGATGGAGCCCGTAGGCGCCGGCGCTTTGCAAAAAGCTTTCGAGCAATTGAAATTAAAATTAAAGGCCGAGGGACTTTTCGAGACCTCTCGCAAAAAAACTATCCCAGCTTACCCTCGACATATCGCGATTGTTACTTCACCGACTGGTGCAGCTATCCGTGATATTTTAAATATTCTATCTCGTCGCGCTCGTGGAATACGCGTCACAGTTGTACCAACAATTGTGCAGGGTGAAGCCGCGGCTCCACAAATTTGCACGGCATTGAAAAAAGCGCTTTCCATATACGACGTCGATGCTGTGATTATTGGCCGCGGTGGTGGTTCAATCGAAGATATGTGGTGCTTCAATGATGAGACTTTGGCACGCACTATTGCCGCAAGTCCGATCCCGATTATTTCTGCAGTGGGGCACGAAATTGATTTTACTATTGCTGACTTTGTGGCAATAGTGCGTGCCAAAGTCTCATCATTGAAGCACCACATATCTTCGATTGAACCACCACCGCGGCCAATAATCACAGCATC
>JANNCH010000308.1:0-1550 GCA_031386315.1 Pseudobdellovibrionaceae bacterium | reverse complement strand
GGTTCGGCATCATCTCCGTTGGTACGTCGTCCATTGCGGCGCAGGATATTACTGTTGCGACTAATGCTTTTAATGGTTTCTCGGTGACTATCACTCAAAACCAGGATCTTCTTTCCGCGAATGGTGCAAATATTAACGCATTTAGCAATGGTAATCCCGCACCAGGTGGTACTCTCGCAGCACCTGTCGCCTGGGCGACACCGCTAGGAACACTTGGAGTGAATAATGCCTACGGTCACATGGGTGTTACGTCGGAAGACTCCTCCCTGCCAACGGGAGACGCCTTCGGCACTTCACTCTACGGTGGACTCACGTCGACCTCAACGCGCACAGTGCTCTATCACACTGCGGTGGCAGACGGTACGACTGCGCATATTGGCGCGACGCGCGTAGGGTATCGCGTGCAGGTTACTGCCCTCCAGGAAGCAGCCGTGGACTACAACAATGTCATCACCTACGTTTGTACCCCTATCTTCTAAGCGGTAGTTAGTATTCAGGATAAGCACCGGCCTACGTCGTGAGTTAAGCGTCGCGTTCAACGTATCGATACGAACATTGCGTCATTACATCACCACGACTAGTGCCATTGCTAGTGCGTATCTTGGGTGTTCGGGCTACCCGGAAGTGCTCGAATGCAGTCCATAGTGAAAAATACACCAATCAATCTGATTGGTGTATTTTTTGTGGTTTTACTGCACCGTTGCCTTTCCGAGTGTGCTTTATAAGATTACACTTTCCACATAGCCAATGATTCGGTACAATGGTAACTAGTCTCACTGGGTGAGTTGGGGAGAGGAAAGAATTTATACATAGCTTACACGCCTCGCCGTGCGGGAGAGGTCCAAAATTTTTTATGTCGAGATCTAATATGATTTTAAAGAGTGATTTGGTACTTGCCGCGTTTGTCGGCTCTGCGATGCTCATCGCACCACTTTCGGCACTCGCGCAAAATAAAGTGAGTTTCAATCTTTCCCCTACGACTATTGAAGATAAGGTTGAGCCGGGCACGGAGCACTCGTACTCAGTGCGTATCGAAAATCGTGGCGACCAGGGGACGACTCTTTATCCCGTCGCACGCAACATCTCAACAATCGGAGCCGACCATCAGCCCGTCTACCTGGAAGGAGCTGACGCAAATGCAACTGAGCTTGCCTCGTGGATAACATATGATGAATCAGTGCTTGATGTTCCTGCGGGCAAAGGAGCGGTGCTCCATTTCACCATCAAATTTCCCGCCGATGCTCGTCCCGGTTCTCATCTCGCGGGTTTATTTTTGACACAGAAACCGCCCGACAACCTCAAGGAAGGTTCTGCGGTGGGTTTCGATATTGGTGCGATACTCCATTTTCAAATGAAGGGGGATATCGTTGAGGACACGCGCATGAGGGGATTCCGTACCGACAAGCTTATCTATGGTTCTGCGAACGTCGTCTTTAGTGTGGAGGCGGAGAATAAGGGCAACACACTTTCGCGCCCCCAAGGACTGATTGATATTACGGACATGTTCGGAAAAAAAGTCGAGTCACTTCCCGTGAACGAGACTGATTACG
>JANNCH010000274.1:0-2401 GCA_031386315.1 Pseudobdellovibrionaceae bacterium | reverse complement strand
ACCTATTGGGATTCTTGGGGTAGTCCTTTGCAAGAATTTTTTGAAGCCTTCACTGATTATGAGGGGCACGTAAAACTTGTTGGTAAGCCAGCGGCCTGTTTAGTGCTTATGCATTCGGTGGGCGGCAAGGGGATTCTTTCGCGTTTGCAAGGGGTGATTAATACCTTCGGGTTTTTAATCCCTCCGATGAGCGGAATGGTTTATTCGCTTGTGAATAAACTCAGCGCAAAAACTAAAAGCAGTCATGCCGATGACTTCTGGCAGCCTCAAGACTTGGTAGCTATTGTTGCCAATTTGCAGACAGCTATTGAAATGTCAAAAATAACTCAGTGGAAAACCTGGCCCGTGGATAAAAAAGATGCCCGCCGTGTTTGGATGAAAGAAAAGTAAATCACGTCAGAAATTTAAAAGTATTCTACGCTTTTGCGATTGTCAGTTGTTAAGGTCTATCGTAGTCGTTACCAAACTATTGCAAGCAAGTTTTGCTGTAAGTCATTGTTATAGTCTTTAAAATTAAAAAATTAAAACAAGTATCAATGTCGCGACTGCAGGAAGCTCTTGGACATATGCTATTTTGCGATTCGCACTGTACCCACCATAAAGTCCAGCGATGCCCACGCAAGCTAGAAAAAATATTCGAAATGCGTTTGTGGTTTCAGCTGAAGAAATAAATAGGCTAACGATAAGACCTGCTGCCAAAAAACCATTGTAAAATCCCTGGTTGGCGGCAAGTGCGCTCGTAATTTCTGCTTTCTCGCGAGAGTTTTTAAAAGCTTTAAGGCCCGCCCGTTTTTGTCACAAAAAAATCTCAAGAACTAAAAACCAAATATGCTCAAGCGCGATAAGCGCAATTTAAGTCTGAATAATTATTTCCATGTCTTCAGCATTGCGCGCGATCTTCAAGGCGGCCAGTTAATTATCCTCGAGTATAACTCGCTGCGCGCTATTGGACCGCGCAGCATTAAGTATTGCGAGCACAGACTTTCACCTAGCTCTTTATGTTTTGAATCTAACTTATTAATTACTCTGCGTTAATCTTTAAACTGGCGAAGATAATGAAAAGACTTTCCATTATCTTAATTCGCTAAGTTTTTATTTTCTTTAAGAAAATCTAAATGCGAGCACAAATTTATTTGAATGAAGTGCGATTGATTGATTTGATACATAGGGCTAGATTGTCACTAGACAAAAGTCGAACGCAATCTTAACGAAATAATGTTTTGATCTAACCGGTTCGCTAGGTGTGGCCGGATGTAACGGAGGGTGTAATGGAGTTTTTCAGTAGAATCGGATTTGCTTTTTCACATGGTGGAATCTGGATGTGGCCTATTCTTGCGCTACAACTATTTTCATTCGCAATCATCGCTGAACGTGCGATTTTTCTTTTCAGAAAAAGAAAAGCCAATCAGTTCGGTTTTGCTCAACAATTGGAAGACAACATCCGCCGTGGCGAACTAGACCAAGTATTAAGCAAAACTCAAGCTGCTGCTGTCAACGAGCCTATCGCACGTGCGGTATTAGCTGGTGCGCAAGCTGCTAAAAACTTGGGTGGCAAAGAAGAGATTCAAGGCAAAATGGATGAAGTCCTTTTGGCTGAAAATGCTCTTTTGGATAAACGCACAGCTTTCTTATCTATGTTTGGTAACGTAGCAACGCTTGTGGGTCTACTTGGAACAATCTCTGGTATGATCAGCTCTTTCGCGGCCGTTGCCGGTGCGAATCCAGCTGAAAAAGCTGCTTTGCTTGCAGCCGGTATCTCTGAGGCGATGAACTGTACAGCTTACGGTTTGATCACTGCGATCCCAGCCCTAGTTGCATACGCAATCCTACAAAATAGAGCCAATCATCTTTCTGAAGACCTGAACCACAGTGCTTTGAAAGTTTTCAACTGGTTGAGCTATTCATATGATCCAGTAACTTTGCGCGGTGCTAAATTCACTGGCAACAACACTGCTAAGAACTCTGCAGAACAAGTAAGAGAGCCTTATGCGTAATAAGCATAAGCATCTCGATTTTGAAATCAATTTGATTCCATGTATCGACTTGCTGTCTGTTTGTATCTGCTTTCTGTTGTTAACAGCGGTGTGGATGCAAGTGGGATCAATGAACGTGAAACAAGCAGTGGGCGGACAGCCGGCTGCTGAAACAACCAAAAAGCCAACTATCTGGGCATTGGTTGGAGCACGCAATGAAGTGACTTTGGATGTGCAAGACACAGCTCGTGTCCCGGCCGGCCTTAGAAAACTAAAGATCGAACCTATTGAAGGTAAAATGAATGTAATGGCGATTTCGGATGCCCTTGATAAAATCAAGGTGCTAGAGCCTGAACTACGTACGGCGCTGATTCAGCCCGCGGCGGCTTCGGTTTACGAAGATATCATTATGGTCATGGACCAATTCA
>JANNCH010000586.1:0-4359 GCA_031386315.1 Pseudobdellovibrionaceae bacterium | reverse complement strand
GCTGCACATTCGCGGCAGACGCAAAAACAGAAATGAATAATACAAAAACCACTGACATCAGTTGAAATGCAAAACGTCCCAAAGCCATAAATCCCCCGCCGAATCTGCGGGAAATCTACTCGCATTAGCACTCAAATCAAGCAAATTACTGGAAACACTCTAGCAATAGCTAACTTCGGTAAGATAAAAACGAACTTATGCGAATTTAGAGAGATCTTTCAACAAAACTAACACCGCGAAGGACAACTTGTTTCAATGCGCGTAGAAAACACACAGGTAACTTGAAATAAAAAAAGAGCCCTTATGGGCTCTTTTTTTATGCGGCGGGTCCAGAAACAGGACCTGGCACCTTTTAGTAGCTGACGTGGTGATTGAGGGCTTCGTTTATGCGTGGATCTTTGACTGCCACAATGCTGTGCTTTGTGAAGAAGTTGATCATGCATGTTAAGAATACACCTGCGAAGCCTGCGAAGATTCCGATTTCCCAGAAACCGAAGGTCATATGTCCTTCGAAATAATTTGGATACACCATCCAGAAAATATCTACGTACTGCATGATCAAGATCAAAACAGATACGGCAATCACATGGTTTTCATTACGTTTCGCACTACGTGGCAACAAAGCCAAGAACGGTACGATGAAACGGAAGAACAAAAGGCCCAAAGAAACTGCCATCCAGCCATTTTGTGAACGCATGATGTAGTATTCAGTTTCTTCTGGAATATTTGCGTACCATTGAAGCATGAACTGAGAAAACGCAATGTAAGCCCAAAATACTGTGAATGCTTTTTCGTATTTCACAACGTCATGCAAGTGTTCAACAGTGACATAGCCCTTTACGAAACCTTTGCGTTTCATATAGATAATCACCAAAGCCAAAAATGCTGCAAAAGATTGAAATAAACCCGCAAAGCAATAGATTCCGAAAATTGTTGAATACCAAGTTGGCAACAACGACATCATTAAATCCATGCTGAACATTGTGAATGCCAACGTGAAGAACACTAAAAAGGCCACAGACTTCGGAACACTTTTTGTCGTCAAACTATCATCGCCCGTAATATCTTGTTTTAAAGAATTGCCGACGATCAATTTTTTGAAACCCCAACAACCCAAACCAAAAATCATCAAACGAATCACCAAAAAAGTCGTATTCAAGTAGCCTGCTTTAGCAGCAACCACAGGATTTGAATCCAACAACTCTTGACTTGTCCAAGGGAAGATTCTGTTAGCACCAACCACCAATAACAATGAAGCGATGATCATGAACGGAATGTACGACGTCATCGCTTCTGCGTAACGACGAACACTCACACTCCAACCAGCATTCACGGTGTTCTGAAGCGAAACCCAGAACAACCCACCTACGCCCATGCAAGCAAAGAAGAAAAAAGAAACCAAATAAGAAGTCCACATACGATCTGGATTTTTCATCAAGCCCACGATGAAAGTCAAAATCCCCACGGCAATCAAAACAATACTAATTGTTTTTAGTGACTGAGGGGCCACAAACTTTTGAACCTGAGGTGCTTCATGATGAGAATTAGACTGTGCCATAGTTCACCTTACTTCTGTTTAGCCAAGAAACGAATATAGTTAACAACTTGCCAACGGTACTTCTGCGGAATGTGCGAAGCATACGGCCCCATCACACCCTGACCTTCGGTGATAACATGATATAAATGAGCATCCGGCCATCCAGCGATTTTATCACTCACAATCGCAGGTGGCTTCAAAGCCATTTTTGCAGATACAACAGATTTAGCAGCTTCGCCGCCTTCACCCTTAGATCCGTGACAAACCATGCAGTTGGTTTCATAAAATTTTTGTCCCACTAGCAAAGTTTCAGGGTCATCTTTACCAGCCAATGGATTTTTCAAACCTTTCACAGCCGCATCCAAATCACCCGCATAACGATAGGGCTCAAAGCCCTCTGGCACAGTGTGCTCTGGCGGAACACGCATTCCGCTATTATTCGGAGCCCCTTCGTCATAGCTTTGCGCTTTGACTGCAGGTGAAACCATCATGTCTTGAATGATTTCGACGTTTGGTTTGTTACCACTGGGGCCACAAGAAACTAAAACCAATGGCAAAAGAGTCGCTGTCAAACATCCAGCTGTTAAAAGTTTTTTCATCTTAGTACTCCAATACCTTTTTCACTTCGCTCACACCTAGCTCACGGAAAGCTTTTTCGATACGCGCTTCATCATAACCCGTGTCGTTGTGCGGAACAAAGATCGCAAATTTGTGCGAAGTCAGATCGGGATCAATGACCGGTGGGTCAATACGTGGCATCCCCGTTACTAAGAACAAAGCACCCACTGAAGAAAGAGCTGCGAACAAAACAGTTAACTCAAAAACAATTGGAATAAATGCTGGCAACGAGAAAAATGGCTTACCACCCACATTCACCGCCCAATTCACTGCCGAAGTCCACCAAGTCAATAGTAGCGCAGAGGTCATGCCCACTAGCGCTGCAGTGAAAGTCACATACGGAATCCATGAACGTTTGATCGCACAAGCTTCTTCCATGCCATGCACAGGATAAGGAGTGATGGCATCAAATTTTGTGAAACCCATTTCACGCATTTTGTATGCGGCTTTGATCACTTGAGATTCTTCTAAAAATATTCCGGCGAAACCGCCCGTTGGTTTTTTAGCCATTAGTGGTGCCCTTCCCCTTCTTTTCCGACATTCATAACAGGTTTGATCTCAGCAATAGAGATTGCTGGAAACAGACGAAGATAAAGTAAGAATAGAACAAAGAACATTCCGAACGAACCCGCGAGCACACCCGTATCAAACCATGACCATGGGTAAGAACCCCAGTTGGCCGGTAAGAAATCACGATGCAATGAAGTCACCGTGATCACGAAACGCTCAAACCACATACCGATATTTACAAAGATCGAAACGACGAACATCACAGGAATCGAGCGACGGAATTTTTTCACCCAGAACAACTGAGGAATAATTACGTTACAAGTCACCATGATCCAGTAAGACCAACCCATAGGCCCGAAAGCACGATTGATGAATACGAATCTCTCGTAGATGTTACCAGAATACCAAGCAATGAAAAACTCTGCAGAGTATGCGTAACCAACCATCAAACCGGTAGTCATGATGATTTTATTCATCACTTCCATATGGTCAATGGTTACATAGTTTTTAAACTCTGGAAAGCCGATACGAACCAGCGTCATCAAAGTAATAACCATCGCAAAACCCGAGAAGATCGCACCCGCAACGAAATACGGTGGGAAGATCGTGGTATGCCAGCCCGGTAAGTTCGAAACCGCGAAATCGAATGATACGATCGTATGAACAGACAAAACGAGCGGAGTTGAAAGACCCGCAAGGATTAGATAAAGCATTTCATAGTGGCTCCAGTTACGAGCGGTGCCTCTCCAACCAAGGGAAAGAATGCCGTAAACTGTGCGACGGATTTTATTTTTCGCACGATCTTTGATCGTCGCAAAATCTGGAACCAAACCAATGTACCAGAAAACCATTGAAACCGTTGCGTAAGTCGAAACGGCGAAAACGTCCCACAAAAGTGGTGAACGGAAGTTCACCCATAGTGGTCCACGTTGATTCGGATACGGGAATAACCAGAAATCCAACCAAGGACGACCCGTGTGTAACAGTGGAAACAATCCGGCAGTCATAACCGCAAAAACCGTCATGGCCTCTGCAGTACGCGCGACCGAGGTTCTCCATTTTTGTCTAAATAAAAACAGTACCGCTGAAATCAGAGTGCCGGCGTGACCGATACCGATCCAGAATACGAAAGTCACGATCATCGTTCCCCAGAAAATTGGATGTGTAACACCCAAAAGTCCGATACCGATTCCAACGACACAACCGAGGACTACGAGATAAGCAAGAAGCAAAGTTTTTGCCCCAAGGAACATCGCCATCCAACCCTTGCCCGGAAATCTTTCCAGCGGGGCGCAGATATCGTCTGTGATATCTTTCATCGATTTATTACCAAGAACGAGTGGATTACGTTTAATCATGAGTGCTCACCTTGTTGAACTTGTTCTTTGCTTTTACCATGTTCTTCTTTTTTACCGTGATCGTCTTTTTTATCATGACCACCACCGTGTGCAGATGTCTCTTTGTCATTGTTACGAATCTTAGAAAGGTAACGCACTGACGGAGCCGCATGCCATTCTTCCAACAATGCATAGGCACGTTTTTCTTTATAAATTTTTGCAACTGCACTTTCAGGATCATTCAAATCACCAAAAGTAATCCCGCCGGTTGGGCAACTTGTTTGACAAGCCACTTTCACGTCGCCGTCTTTCAGTTTGCGATTTTCATTGCGCGCTTGATTTTTAGCATCTTGGATT
>JANNCH010000253.1:0-1517 GCA_031386315.1 Pseudobdellovibrionaceae bacterium | reverse complement strand
TTTGGCAAACCCACCGAAACTCTTAAAATTGTTACGATCAATAACAAATAGTTAAAGCTTAATGTCGAAGCTCTGACTTCAAACAACCTTCACCCTTTGCGCAGCAATTTCATTCGCAGAACAACCGGCAGCAGCGCACGAAACAAAATGAAATAAGCCACCATAGATAGCAATATCCATAAAATAAACGCATACAATGCCACCAACCCATACTGTTTAAAAAAATCAGCAGGGTCGTTTTTAAAGAACTCCATCATCTTTAAGGGATTGAGTTCTAAGTGATCCATATTGAAAACTTCGATGATCAGTTTGAGATAAATCGGAATCAATATCAATTGCACCGGGTAAAGAACGTAATGGGCCGTCTGGACGACGATATGATTGAGCTTCCACACAAGACCTGCAAGAAAAGCCAAGGCTGTTGTAACCCCCAGTATGGGACAGCAACCAATCAAGACACCAATAACTAAGCTTTGAGTCAACTTTTCGGGGCTGGCCCCGGCCGTGAGTTGCTTTAACAATACATCTTTGATTTTTTTAACAAACATCTTAGCTATTTTTTAAAAGTTTTTGAAAAACGTCGTCCTGCAGTTCGAGCATTTTTTTAGCATCCGCTTCAGACTTTTCATGGTCAAAGCCCAAGAGGTGCAAAACACCATGCAAAACCATATACCCGAGCTCGTCGTTGTAATCTTGCTTGTGCTCGACCGCTTGTTTTTGCAAAACCTGAGGGCACAGCACCAGCTCGCCCAAAGAGGATTCTTCATCGACAGGCTCAAAGCTGAGCACATCTGTGGGATAGTCCTTACCACGAAATTGCCAATTGATTTTTTTTGCCGGAGTGCTATCCAAGAACATCAGCGTTAGCTCTTTTTGAGCGATGTCTTTAGTAATTACTTTTCTTTGAATCAATTCTTTCGAAAGAGTCTTCACCCATTTTTTAAGAAAGTCTTCAGGCTGTTTTACTTCGGATTCATTTATAACTAGCAACTTCAATGGGTAGTTCCTTTGATTGCGGGCTGAAAGTTTTCGCTCATTCCACCACCCGCACTGCGCGGATAATCAATACGTTGATGATAAATACCTAACAAAATACGGGTGAAGGCCATTTCAACTTTAGAAATATCCTTCAAGGTCAGATTGCATTCGTCTAACTGACCATCTTGAAATTTTCTCTGAATAATATTGCGCACTATGTTTTGTAAACGTGCTGGATTGGGTTCGTCTAACGAACGCGCAGCCGCTTCGATACTATCTGCTAGCATGCAAAGAGCAGCCTCTCGGAACTGAGGTTTAGGACCTGGGTAGCGGAAATCTTGATCAGATATTTCTGGGTCTTCCGTTTTGCGCAGATCCAGGGCTTTATTATAAAAGAATGAAATCAGGGTCGTGCCGTGATGCTGGATAATACCATCGATAATCGGCTTACCCAACTTGTAGGTGACACCCATCTCGACACCATCTTTAACGTGGGCAACCAACAAAGTTTTGCTCATAAATGGCGAAATCATATCGTG
>JANNCH010000584.1:0-2029 GCA_031386315.1 Pseudobdellovibrionaceae bacterium | reverse complement strand
CTGCCCGGACGAAGCACTGTGATTCTAGTTGGGAATACTCCGTGAAATGTCTTTTGCCAGCGTTCTTATTCTTTTGCAGTTCACACGTTTTTGCACAAAATACACAAGAACCTGTGCGCATTCAAATTTGGCATCAAATGATCTACAGCCATCGCGAAGTTTTAGCGGATGTACTACGCACATTTGAAAAAGAAAATCCAGGCGTCAGCATACAAAACACTTACCGCGAAACAGAAGAACTTCGCTCGGCCTATCAGGCCTCTGCCATCGGCGGAACGGGTCCTGAACTTGTCTATGGACCCAGTGACCAAATCGGGCCCTATGCTACGATGGGCATCATCCAACCTTTGGATGACGTTTTGGGTGCAGATTTTTTCAAACAACTAGATCCATTGGCTTCGCCTATCTATAATAATCATCGCTATATGGTGGGCTTGAGTGTCGGTAACAATCTGATGCTGATCTACAACAAAAAACTCATGACCGTTCCGCCGAAAAACACAGATGAACTGATTGCCATGGGTCAAAAGCTGACACTCAGAGAAAACAATAAAGTCACGCAGTACGGCTTAGTTTTTAATTACACCGAGCCTTTCTTTTTCGTCCCATGGATCACCGGTTACGGTGAGCACTTCATTAGTGAAAATTCTCAACCTCAGTTGAACACTGTTGCTGCTCGCAAAGCTTTTCAATTTATTTTGGATTTGCGAGATAAATACAAAATTATCCCGAAAGAATGTGATTACGAAATGGCCAATGCCCTCTTTAAAGATGGCAAAGCGGCGATGCTGATCAATGGTGATTGGTCATGGGGTGATTATAAGGCTGCTAAAGTAGACTTCGGCATTGCGCGTATTCCAATGGTGAGTGAAACAAAGTTGTGGCCAGCACCCCTCGTTGGCACAACGGGCTTTTCAATGAATGTGAATATGAAAACGTCGGCCCATCGTGAGGCCGCAATTAAATTGCTAAAGTATCTTTCGTCTGCACCTGTTCAATTGATCTTTTCTGAAAAAGTGGGCTCATTGCCTTCTAATTTAGAGGCCCGCACCACGGATCTAGTTAAAAATAATGAATTACTCAAAGTTTCAGCCACAATAATGGAAGTCGGTCGTCCGATGCCGGTGGTTCCTGAAATTCGCGCTATATGGGACAGCTTGCGTTCGCAGTACCAAGGTATTTTGGGTGGCAATATTAGCGCTGATCAAGCTGCCACAAAATCACAAAGCCTTGCCGAAGCCCAAATCATTTCTATGAATGAAGTGATTCAACCGGGCCCGCAGGCTGTTGTATTGAAAATTATTTTTGGCGTTGCTTTATTGTTTTTGCTATGGGCATTTCGCCATTCATGGATAAACTTCATCGCGGGCTTTCAAGGTCCACAAAGATTCGCCTACTATATGATGCTGCCGGCTTTTATCGGTATTTTTGCGGTGATCATTTATCCGTTCTTTTATAATATCGCCATTTCGTTTTCGAATTTTTCTTTGCGCAGTTTTCAAGACTGGTCGATCATTGGTTTTCAACATTACCTCAGCGTATTGGCTGATCCGATGTTCTATACCTTGCTTTGGAAGACCGTACTTTGGACACTGATCAATGTTTTCTTCCACGTGAGCATTGGTGTTTTTTTGGCGGTCTTGATCAATCAAGTCATGCCTTTCAAAGGTTTCTGGCGAACACTTTTAATTATCCCGTGGGCTGTCCCACAATATATTACAGCGCTCACCTGGCGTGGACTTTTCAATCAAGAGTACGGTCCCATCAATTTATTTTTGCAAAATTATCTGCATATGTCGCCGGTTCAGTGGCTCAGCCAGCCTTGGACAACATTCGCGGCCTGTGTGATTACCAACGTTTGGTTGGGATTTCCATTCATGATGATCATTGCATTGGGCGGTCTGCAATCCATTCCAAATTCACTTTATGAGGCCGCAAAAATGGACGGCGCCACTTCATGGCATCGCTTTCGTCATATCACATGGCCGTTATTACAACCTGTGATGAGACCCGCGGCATTGCTTGGATG
>JANNCH010000207.1:0-13085 GCA_031386315.1 Pseudobdellovibrionaceae bacterium | reverse complement strand
GTTGACCACAAGCTGGAACATGTCTTTCGGAAATGTAGCTGAAAGTAATTCATTTATTAGACGCTGAGTTTGAGTAACAACTAAAACTTCAGGCGTAGTGATAATCATCAGAGCAGTGGCATCTTGCAATATGGCATGTTGCAATGGTCCGATATCATTTCCGATATCAATCACGATAAATTTAAAGACACGACTAAAAAATTCGAGCTGCTTAGAAAATATTTCTGGTGCAATATTCAATGTTTCTTCGGGGCCGCGGACAGCACCCACATAAGCAAGTCCCGACGGGTGCATAGTAACAAGTGTGCCGATAGCTTGCGAATTCAATGAACCTTGAAAACTTGCAAGTTCTTTGAGTGTCTTTAGTGGCTTGAGTCCCATGATAACGTTTTGATCGCCCACACTGCGTGAGTCTGCGTCGATCAATAAAACTTGTGTGCGTAGTTCTGCCATCAATGCACAGGCAAAGTTTGCGGCAAAGACGCTCTTACCGACGCCCCCTTTACCACCTGCTACAGCGATCACATTACAGTTTGGATTAATAGCCAATGCAGACCTCCAGCAAACTTATCGGTGCGAAGGGGCATTCCATTTACAAGACGATGGACTAAGAAGGTATATTTAAATATACCTGTCTTTTGGTCTAGTCGCGTAAACGGAACTTCTTTTTAATTTGTTCTGACCCGGTGCTGGCAGATGTTTTCACGATGGGAGTCACAAAAACCACGAACTGGCTTTGTGTTCTTTTGAATTCTTTCGATGCATACAAACTGATGATCGGATTTTTCACATTCGACGGCAAACGATTGTAGTCAGTTGTCGAACTATTCTTGATCAAACCCCCAACGGCAGCACTTTGACGATCTCGTACTGTGATCACAGACGTAATAACGTTAGAACTAATAATTGGAACGGTACCTGCTGTACCGACGAGATTGCTGACAGAAAAATCCATTTCCATCATGATACTGCCTGACTTTTCACCTAAGAGTGTGGGTTTAATTGAAGATCTAATCCCTACCTCTGTAAACGCAGTTCCTACAGATCCATCTTTACCGATAACCTGGTAAGGCTGCCCGGTGACTTGCTTGATATCACCTTTTTTGCCGTCTTCAACGATCAAGCTTGTACTTTCAAGTACACGCGCATGACCATGATCTTTTGCCCAATTGAGTTTTGGTAATAAATTTGAAACCACGCCTGTAATAGTGCTTACGACGCCCCCTGGAGTGCTGCCGCCAGATTGAAAAGATAATTGTGACTGGTCACCCAGCTCTGGAGTGAATTGAAATTTAAAGGCCTTAGAATAGTCTTTTTTCAATTCCACATAGTGAACAACTAATTGAATCATCTTAGCTGGTGGCTTTGGAGCCGCTTCTTTAAGCTGAATTAAGTTGATGACTCCATCATTTGCAGGCTTACGTTTTTTGATCACGCCTTTTTCTTCGGCAGCCTCAACGATAACATCTGGCAAATAGGTTTTAGCAATAATTTCTGCGCGTTCTTTTTCGTCAAGACCGTTTGCCCAGCCTTGTAAAATAATTTTATCGTTCACGGCACGGACTTCGATTTCGGGATTGTTAATATCACGAGAAATAAATTCAGCGATTTTCTTTTGTGCAATTGGACTGAGTGTCACAAGCGATGAAGCCTGATCACCGAATTGTTGAATAACATTGTAAATACGAGCTAAATCTTTTGGTAAAAGAATTTGTCCATCAACAACGACTTTATTATTAACTATTTTAATGTTGATACCCTCGATGTCGCCCAGTAGGGCGCGCATTTCGCGCACAACCTTGTCGAGTTTACTTTTCTTAATATCGATTCGGTATTCAGCTACAATTTTACCATTCTTTTTGTCATGAATGGTCAGTGTGGCAAAACCTTCTTGTCGTGGATTGAATCGAATGACATTGAGTTCTTTTGCAAAGGATGCAGAAACAATACGTCTAAAATCCCCTTTGAACTCTACATTGCTTGGAAGGGACGGTAATTTTTCATCATGCTCAATGCCCAAAGTAAGACTAATAAATTTACGTGAGCGAAAGTTTTCGCTTAGATTATCGTTCTTAGGTTCTTCTTGAGTGAGTTCATTCACTCCAGTGGGTGCTGTCGTCAAAGTTGAAACGGGAACTTCCACCGTAGGGACAGGCGGTGCTTCGGGTGCGGCCGGAGCATCTTGTGCCTTCAATGACTGAATGCTCGCCGTTACGGCAAGCATCAGAATAATTTTTTTATAGATATGTACGTTCATATCAATTCCCTTCAACCATTAAGCTTATAGTGTTCTAAACCCATTGGTCTTTTGCGTCGGATTCTGTCTCTGCTGTACGGGCGGCAACTGTCGTTGCTGCTGCACAGGTGGTAACTGTATTGGAGGCGCAGACTCTATCGGGATGGGTGGCTTGCCCATGACCGACTCGGCCGTCGAACTTGGCATTCTTGGTGGAAGAGTGCGATCGTTCGGATTTCTTAAAGTGAAAAACAAGTTTCCAGGTGAAGTTGACAGGATGTAAATAATATCTTGAGCTTCTTTCGGACTCGTTTCGATAGTGATGGTCGTATACTTACTATCACCCGTTAAAGCCGTTTGAGTAATATTTTTTCCAGTGGAATCTAATTCAAAAGTGCGTGGAATATTATTTACGACACTCACACCTGTAGCAAGCACGACAACGTCTTGCATAAGTATTGAAACTTCGCGTTTTTGATTAACACCTTTTCCAGAGTCCACAGCCGCCAGTAAATCCACACGATCACCAGGTCGGATGAGTTTAGAAACTGCACGAACTTCATCGATAGGAATCGTCACAGCTCGCTTACTAGGCGCAACTTGTAAAGAAATGCCTGTATCTGGACCTGGCGTTAACAAGTGATTCTTTAAAATCATCTGCCCTTTTTTAATTGGCACAGCTGCCACATTACCAATAATTTCATCTGGTACAGTGATGGCATCAGGTTGAACAAATGAACTTGGTCTGTCTTCGGTTTCTAACATTGTATCGTAAACTGTCTGCATCTCGCCAATGTCTTCTTTAGCGATAACAACACGCTTGGTTGAACCGTACTTTTTATCGTATTCGGCTTTCTTTTCTTGTGAATAACTATAAAGCATAAAAGTGGCAAAGACGCCTGCCCCGATGGATATCCATAAATTTCTAGTTTCGTTTGAACCCATTGCCATCTCCTAATTGTCCCCACAAGGTGTGCTTAAACAAATGCCGTATGCGGATTTAATCCATACCGGATTGACACCGTCTTCTTCGTAGCGTTTTCCATCCATCACATTATAAACTTTGTCTTTATGATCACCTTTGCTGCCGGCTTCGTCTGCTTGGCGTTGGCCAAATTCAAAGAAGTCAATTGCACGAGCCGTCGCATAACTATCTTGTCCGCCCTTGCCCACAGCAAATTCAGAAAGGGTTAAGTGAAGTCTTTCTTGTGCAAACTCATACGATGCAATAGAGTCAGTATTGTCTCTGCTATTCGTTGTGAAATAAGTTAAATTTGATCGATGTCTAAAAGTTTCGAATGCATAATTTCTTGCTGCAATCGAATTGAGGATACCTGTGTGGATAACTCCAAAGAACCCAATCGAAAAATTCACCAACAAAATGATCACGATCATAATCGGTATCATTTCCATGATGGCCATACCCTCTTGACCTTTTCGTTTTTCAGAGAATGAGGATTTTTTTAACATCCGTTATCCTCCATGGGTATGTACTTACTAACAGCGCCAGCAGCATTTGTTGTTCCAGACCCCGCATAACGAGTATCCAATTCAATGATTGCTGAATAGCGATTTTTAATTTGTAGGTTCCAGCATTCATCCTGAGTAGGCTCACGAATAAGAAATCCAGTAAGCTTAGCAGTGAATCCATCACCATCAGGATCTGTAGAACCTAAGAGTGGTAATTTAAGAGTTAATAACTTGGTAACGAATGTCGCGCGCGCACCTACAAAAGGGATGCGACCTTGATAACCTGAATAGTCAGCGAATGTATCACCTGCGTTTGTACCGCCCTTGAGCTCTAACCCTGACAGATGAAACCAAGGGCTATCTGGAGAGCCCAATAGGGGCGCAAGCTCCGAATTTTTTAGCAGTTCAGAAAATTTAGCACGGCCCATTTCTTCTTGAGCAGCAGAATCTAAATGTCCAGCGCTGTAGGCTCGGGCGGAAGAAAAAACCACGTATTGTGAAACCTCGGCCATTGAAAATGTAAAAGTCATTGCAAATAGAACTGCCGAAAGGCCAAAAGCTAAGACGAGAGAAAATATAAAATCCGCAGAAAGCATTCCGCGGTTATTACGTATAAATTTTCCGGACTGAGACTTTCTTAGCATAGTCTAGTTCTTCCTCGGAAAAGGTGTTCTGTGTCTGTCGATCTGATTTGGATGCATTTTTTTTGCACCGTCAGGATTTTCCCAGACACCGGCTTCTAACATCCCTGCGATTTTACCCCATTGGCTTGTTGCAAGTTTGCTTATCCATTTTTCTTCTTTAATCATTCGCGTTGCAAAAATAATTAAACCCATAGTGACGGTCATCAATAGCACGGCCTCAATAACAAATTGACCGCTTGAGTTTTTAAGCAGTTTTTTTGTTGTTGAAGTATGCATACGAATCCCTTCAGCTCTGTCTACTCTGGCGATTGCCATTCAAGACGGCTATTGCCATAAATAGGTTTAAAACCATCGCCTGTGGTTAGTTGCTTTTCGACACGGGCACCTAATGCGGGACCCGCTTTTTTAAATGCTTCCTTTGGGGCTGTAGTGAAAGTCTTCAGCCCAATTGCAAACACTGATATTAACAACAGTACATATTCGATGGTCATAGGAACATCCTACTGTGGCGTAATGGTATCCATGCCTGATTTAAGCTGGCCCATTTTATCATTCACGGCTTCCATGATTTTCCCTTTGAACATCATTACAACCGCAACAACAACAACAAGTAACAAGATGTATTCTGTAGCACCTTGTCCGCACTTATTTTTGATAAGTTTTTTTGAAAAGCTTTTGAAATTCTTAGTCATAGATAATCCCCCTTGAGCTATTTATATCGGCACAATGGGCGAGTCTCTTGAGGGGACGTTTTGTGGAATTTTCTTGTAATCTCAGAATGAGACAAGACTTTTAGAAAATGTCGAAGAAGTATACGCAAGGACCTAGGTCCATAGTACCCATTGACGAAAATCTATACAGCGATTACATTGAAGAACAGGAGAAAAATTCAGCTATGCAAAAACAACTTGTCGTTCTCTATGCCATCTGTGTTGTCGTACTTTTTGTTGTAAATGTTGTCGTCGCCTAATACGGCAAAATAATAGACTCCTTCGACTAGATCTTTACTACTCCGTTTTCGATTTAAATTTATTTTTATAAAATTGGCCAACGGCTCAAACGGCAGTTCTGAGAGAGTACTCTCAGAACTCTTTTGTAATCGAGGAGTCTATTTAAGGTTGTACTGTGGTCTCATGGCCAGGAAGGCCCTGAGAAAGACGTGCTCACGGATGGCCACACTAACGAATTATGCAGAGAACAGCTGTATTAATGTTTCCATGAATAAAACTTACCCACCGAATATCCCCGAGAGCCCCAAATGAGAACACATCCTAGTTTTTTAAGTGATAAATATCAGGGTAATTACGACCTTTTTCTTCCGAATCCATGCCATAACCAACTACATAGCGATCTTCGATGGTGCGACCAACGTAGTCGGGTCTTAGTGGCAACTCACGGCGTGCTGGCTTATCAAGCAAAGTGACGATTTTTAGTGAAGCAGGACCTGATGCTAGCAGGCGATTTTTAAGAAAATTCAAAGTACGGCCAGTATCGATAATTTCTTCAACAATGATCACATCTTTGCCAGAAATATTAACTGAAATATCTTTCACTATTTTGATAGCACCTTTGCGTTCAACAGCTGTCACGTAAACGAAATCAACTTGTTGTGGCAGATCAATTTTTCTCATCAAATCAGCTGTGAAGTGCACAGATCCACGCAGGGGACATACGAAAATAATTTCTTTACCCTCATAGTCCGCTTCAATTTGGCGGGCTAGTTGGCTTACCAATTCCTGAATTTCGTCATTGGTGATGAAGGGGATCATTTCGTCTTTAATCTGTGCCATGGTGCAATCCTTTATAAGTCGATTGAAGTGATCCCTGCCGCCTGAGCCATCTTCAAATATCGAAGGGCCTCGGGGTGTTGTGGGTCACGCATCAAAATATTCTCCCACTGTTCTGTGGCATCGGCAATATTGTTTGAGTTGTAATATATAATGCCGAGCTTTAGACGAGCCGGCACAAGGTGTGGGTACTCGCGTATCAAAGCGTTCAGATCACGTATGGCTTTGTCTGTCTGCCCCATTTGTACATTGGCCTCGGCAATTCGCATCGTGATTTCGGCGCGACGAGTAGAAAGCTTTTGTGCTTTCATTAGTTGCTCGATGGCTTCGGTGTAACGTTTGTATTGATAATACAAATCTGCCAATTCTTCGTGCTTAGAAGCCAATTTTTCATCGATGAACGGGTCTTGTTTGCCTGTTTTTGCTTCTAAGCGATTTTGTGCATCTTGAAAAATCTGTTTGCCCTCTTCGTACTTGCCAAGGTCATTCAGAATGATTGAAAGACCCACACTGGCGTCTGTATAGCTAGGGTCGATCTCTAAAGCACGTTTGAAAATTTTGATGGCCTTATTAAACTGACCCTTGTCGTAACTTATGGTCGCGAGCATTTGATAAACCTCTGGATTGCGAGTGTTATCCACAAGCATCTGGTTTAAAATTGGCTCGGCCATTTTGTAATTGCCATCAATGAAATTATCGCGTGCCTCAGAAAGTAAGTCGTCAGATAAAGATCTCATTAACGAATCTCCTTGCGTGCAGCGGCTGCTTCAGGACTGTCGTTATAATTTTTAAATAATACAGCTGAATACTTTTTAACTTTTTCGTCATCGCCCACACGTTTAGCGCAGATAACCGCTCTAGAAAGGGCTTTGGCCTCTAGACCCGAGTTTGTGAAATTTCCAAAAAGTCCCTCGTAGCGTTTCAAGGCGCTATCGTAGTTTTTATGTTTGAAATAAAAATCAGCGATATACTCTTCTTTTTGCGCTAACATTTTTAAAGACTCGGCACGCTTGGTTTTTGCTTCTTCGATATACTGAGAATTCGGAAATTTTTGAATAAGCTCTGTATATGTCGTGATGGCGTCAGAGGCTAGAGTAAGATCACGGTCAATTGTGCTAGGCAGTTGCATTGAGTAACTTTGCGCAATTCGATACGTCACATAGTCAATTTGCGGATGTTTCGGATGCAAATCACGGAAGCTTTGATAAGCAACTTGAGCCTCAGCAAAAGATTCTTGTTTAAAATAAACATCAGCCACTGCCATCTCGGCCTTGGTTGCGTAATTGCTATATGGGAATTTATTTTTCACATCATTATAGCGGCGAATCGCCTCTTCATAACGATCACTCTTTTCAAACTCTTCGGCAATTGCAAATGCCCCCTCAGGAGTATTGCTATTACGTTCAACCGTTGAGCAAGCAGAAATAAAAGCTGCTGCATAAACTACCATCAGTATTTTGACTCGGAGCGTTTTCATCATTCTTCAAGTGTATTTTGGTCTAGTTCCCGAATCAACCAAATGGTACCTGCTACTTTTTGGTAGCAATGGTGCGTTATGGATGTGTCGTGACCAGTAGCGCGGACCTCTTAATCCAGCCCGTAGAGGCTCCGGGATAGGTAACTTGTATCCAATCAGGCTCGGTTTTTTGCACAATCACTTCAAACCCAGTGTATAAATCAAATAAGGCGACCTGGTTTTCGCCCGGAGATGCCTGAACAGTTACCTTCTCTTCAATAATGGTCCCGCGGACGATGGTTCGATCGTACATTTTTAGAGCCGATAAACTTGTAAAAGCAATAAAACCAAGGCTTAGAAAAAAGGCTATCAATGGAAAACTCGGCAGCGCTTCTTCGGCGATCAACTGGCGTTTTCGTTTGCCAAAAAATGAAAACAAAGTCCAACCAGCCGCGAAAAGAAAAAGGGCAGTTAAAGAAAGATATATATTAAGACTTACGGGCTGTAATAGCTGCTCACGGATGGTTTCGTAGGTTTCGATTTGGTGGGGAATTTCTTTTGTTTCTAATTGGGTGAGTGAAAATTTAAGCGCCGCTTTTGCGGTTGGCTGTTCGGGATCCAGCTCTAGAACTTTGCGTAAATTTGCGATGGCTAGGCCCTTTTGATTTAACTTGTACTGGACTAAAGCCAAGTTAGTAAGCGCCGATGAATTGTGAGGATCTAGTTCCAAGGACTTTGCAAATGCGTCACGGGATTTTTCGTAATCTTTTTTTTGAAAAAGCTGAATACCCGTATTGTAGCTCGACGCAAATGTAGGTGTCGAAGCATCCGCAGTAACGGGAGTCTGAGCAAATACAGTTGATGTCATGCAGAAAAAGGACAAAAGAATAGAAATCAGACCAATATTCATAGGTTTTAAATTGTACAGATAAAAGTCTTTCGATGTCTACCGAGTCCCTTGTCTTCACCACATGCGGCAAGGTATTCTACGGGGGGCTCGCTCAAGAAGCACCCATCTGCTTCGTTGTCGGTACCAAAATTTACCTCCGAGTATCAGGGGTACGCCTGCGGCAAATTTTGGTACCTCCGCCTCGCACCTGGGTACTTCTTGAGCGAGCCAAAGTTAGATTTGTTAGATAATATTTTATTTTTTGTTTGAAATTCTTCCTATGGAATAGGGAAAGGTGTACTATGAAGCCGCTTATTGGCCATCAGATTAGAGAGTCGTCACAGGTACAACAACTGACTGCTAAATTGATCGACGAGGTGATGAAGCTCAACTCTGGGATTCAAAGTATTCAAGCAGCGCAAGATGGCTACAAAGAAAATGGAAAAAAACTAGTAGATGAGACAGGTTTGTTTCGTGGTCGTCCATTGCACTACCCATACATGGGTACAGGTGCAGGTCGGGGACCATTTGTTGAACTTGAGGATGGCAGTGTAAAACTAGATTTGATCAACGGGATTGGTATCCACTTAATGGGACACGGGAATCCACGAGTTATGGATGCCGCTATTCGTGGTGCTATTTCTGATGTGACTACTCAAGGTAACTTACAGCCGAATAACGAGTATCATACGATTCTTGAAAAACTTGTAGCGGCGGGTGCAAAAAATAGTCGCTTGAAATATGCCTGGATCGCGACTTGTGGAACCATGGCCAATGAAAATGCATTGAAGATTGCTCGTCAAAAAAATTCTCCGAAACGTATGATTTTAGCTTTCAAAGATGCCTTTGCTGGACGCTCTACTATGATGGCTGTTTTGACAGATAATCCTGCTTATAAAGTTGGCTTACCAGAATACGGCGAAGTACTAAGAATTCCGTTCTACAATAAAAAAGATCCTCGAAGTTCAGAAAAATCACTTACAGCTATGAAAGAATTTATTTCACAGCACGAAAATGATATTTCATGTTTTGTATTTGAACCCATGCTGGGCGAAGGCGGCTACCAAGCGGCACCCCGTGAATTCTTTGTTCCGCTTCTTGAGCTCTGCAAATCGAAGGGCATCGCTGTTTGGGCAGATGAAGTTCAAACGTTTGCGCGCACTGGTAATTTATTCGCATTTGAAACACTAGGTATTGGTCAGTATATTGATATTTGTACCATTGCCAAAACCGCACAAATTGGCGCTACGCTGTATTCTGAGGAATACAACCCTAAACCTGGCCTAATCGCAGGAACATTTTCTGGAGCCACATCGTCGCTAGCTGTTGGAATTGAAATTCTGAATATGCTTGAAGAGGACTATTTAGGAGCTGACGGTCGCATTCTTAAAATTCATAAGCGCTTCATTGATGGATTTAATGAATTAAACACCACAACCTGTGCAGGCAAAATTCAAGATGCAGGCGGCATGGGATTGATGATTGCCTTTACGCCTTTTGAAGGTAAAAAAGAACAGGCCGATAGCTTCTTAAAAAAATTATACAATAACGGCGTGATTGCTTTTCCGTGCGGTAAAGATCCCGTTCGTGCTCGCTTCTTAGTTCCGGCAATTATTCAAGATCAAGAAATCGATCTGGCTTTGCAGGTGATCGAACAGACAATTCTTGAAGGAGTCTAGTTGGATTTTATTGAGGCCTGCCGAAAATTAATTTCAATCGACAGTTCGCCTATCCCTGGTAACCGTGAAGCGGCCCAGTGGGTAGCAGAACTCTGTCGCGAAAAAGGCCTTTATGTAGATGTCCAACAGGAATTCATCGGTGACACCGAACAGTTGAATGTCATTGCGCGCTTGCATCCTCAAAGAACTGAGTCCGAGCTTTTATTGCAAACGCACTTAGATACCGTAGACCCGGGGCCATTTCAGTTATGGACAAAAACGGATCAAAATCCATTTGATGCCACCATTATTGATGGTGCAATCCATGGTCTTGGTGCAGCTGATACTAAGCTTGATTTTTTGTGTAAGCTTGAGGCAATGGTGTCATTTAAAGAACGCAAAGACTGGAAGCTATCGCCAGTTTTAGTAGGAACTTTTGGCGAAGAACTTGGTATGCAGGGCGCTCTAAAGTTGATTCGTAAAAATAAAGTTTCTGCTAAAATGGCCCTGATCGGCGAACCAAGTAATTTACAAATTATAAGTGCAGCTAAAGGCTATGCGACTGTTGAAATACGCGTCCCATTTTCTACCGAAGAAGTTGAGTATCGGCGTGAGCATAATTTACGTGAAAGTACGACCACTCAAAGCAAATTGTTCATGGGAAAGCCCGCCCATTCTTCGACACCCCATTTAGGTGAAAGCGCGATTACGAAGATGCTAGAATACTTATTAATGATTCCCGAGTCAGTTAGTATTATGGAAGTCGACGGCGGTACAAACTTCAACACCGTGCCAACACATGCGCTATTAGAATTAGATGTAGAGTCATCGGTGAGGTTTCCGATGTCACAAAAAATTGCTCGTATCTACACGGTTGTGAAGCATCTGGGGGTGGAATTTCAAAAATATCAAGATAATGATTTTACTCCGACACATCCAACTCTAAACATCGGTGTGATTCGTACTTACGAAGATCATGTTGTGATTCAAGGTAGTTGTCGCATACCTCCTGTGATTACACATGAGATATACGAAAAATGGATGGAAGAACTCAAAGTTATTTGTGAACAACAAGGGGCTTTTTTTAGAATCAATGATTACAAAAAGCCATTTCGTTCAGATGAAAACTCAATTTTAGTTCGCGGCTGCAGAGCTGAATTAGAAGCTATGGAATTAAACTCTAAGCTTGTTTCACTATCCTCTACAAATGAAGCCAGTATTTTTTCTAGAACCGGGATCGAGTGTATATGTTTTGGCCCCGGCAAGCGTGAGGGAAATGTGCATACCCCCGATGAGCACGTGGCAATTGAGGACTTACACAAAGCCACAGATTTCTATAAACGCATTATCGAAAGGTTCTGTTTATGAGCTTCATCATTCGCAATGTCAGACATGATGATTTAAGTCAGCTGGTCGATTTAGCGAAGCAGTTCAATTTATTAAACTTACCTGGGGACAAAAGAATACTGAGCGAAAAAATCGAGCGCAGTGAACAATCATTTGCCAACAAGTTGCTAAAGCATCAAGCAGAATATCTTTTTGTATTAGAGGATTTAGAAGAAAAATTAATTGTAGGTAGTTCGCTCGTTCTAGCGAAGCATGGCAATGAGGATGTGCCGCATTGTTTCTTTAAAATTTTAAAGCGAGACCATTTTTCTCAGGATTTGGGTATTGGATTTATTCATCAAGTATTACGGTTTCAGTTAGACACAGATGGACCTACAGAAATCGGTGGTCTGTTGGTGGATAAAACCTATCGTCGTCGACCTGAAAAATTGGGAAAACAAATCAGTCTTACAAGGTTTTTATACATGGGCCTTCACCCTGAAAAATTTGAAGATCGAGTGCTCTGCGAATTGACTCCACCCTTGACTGAAGAGGGGCGTAGTGAATTTTGGGAAGCCCTCGGTCGCCGCTTTACGGGTTTACCGTATCAAGAGGCTGATTTACTTAGTCAAAGCCATAAAGAATTTATTGAAAGTCTTTTCCCGCAAGAAGATATTTATTTGTCTTTGCTAGATTCAAAAGCTCGCTTGGTACTAGGTCGTGTTGGCGAGGCAACAAAACCTGCCCAACATTTGCTTGAAAGTATCGGCTTTGAATATCTTGAAGAGGTCGACCCCTTTGACGGTGGTCCCCACTACGGCTGCAAGACCTCAGAGATTTTACCAATTAAAATGGGTAAGTATTTACGACTGAGTGAGTTCAAAGATGCCACTTATAAAGATCAGTCTTTAGTTGCTATTAGCAAAGAAGATTTTAGATGTTCTCTTTCTTCCGCAGATATTCGCAATAACGAGATCGCTATTCCAGAAAAAATACGTAAATCACTCGGTGCCGAAATAGGCGATCAAGTTTTCGTATCACCATTTTATTACAACAAAGGGAGTAAGCCATGACACAAATTTTTCCGATAGCCTATCGTGGTGATTATATAGATGGCCGCTTTGTCCCGGTGACAAAGGGTGATGGTGAAATTAAAGACATAAGCCCAGCGGATATCAAAGACATGGTAATGCGAGTTCCCTACAAGAATGATCATGCTGATGAAGCTTGTGCCGCTGCAAAAAAAGCCTATCCAAAGTGGGCCACCCTTAGCATGGACGTGCGTAAGAGCTATCTTTTACGAGTCAAAGAAATGTTCGATACCCATGTAGAACAAATGGCTCAGTTAATTGCGCGCGATACAGGAAAATCTTTATGGGATGCCACGACTGAGGCAAAGGCCTTAGGTGCAAAAATTGATATTACTCTGAACCAGTCTATCAAGTTGATTGCAGAAGAAAGAATCGTCAATGCACTACCACAAGTGGATGGTGTTATTCGCTATCGCTCTCGCGGTGTTATGGCGGTGATTGGGCCCTTCAACTTTCCAGCGCATTTGCCCAATGGACATATTATACCGGCTTTGATTTCTGGCAACACTGTTGTCTTTAAACCTTCAG
>JANNCH010000186.1:0-1595 GCA_031386315.1 Pseudobdellovibrionaceae bacterium | reverse complement strand
TTGGATCGCCGTTCAGTAATCGACCGAGTCGTGCATTACATGCGGGCCAAAAGTGCGATGGTGAATGACACTGGGTCGGAATATTTGTTTTTACAATCAATGAAGTCGATATTTATATTCGGTTGCTTCATATCTTAGGCTCAGGTGTTTTGTTCCTCGTTCCAAGAATTTTCGCAACTAGATCTCCGAAGCGTGGCGCTGAGTTACCCAGTTGTAAATATCATGAATCATCGCTTATGCTTAGCTTTGATGCATTTCTGTGTACCGAAGAAAGTGGACCTAAGGCGATGGTGCCATTCAAATTCACACACATAACCTCCTCTCCTATCACGTTAATTTGTTACAGTGTAATGCCGGCGGTGGGTAAAAATTTCTAATTTCTATGGGCATATATTGTATCGTTGGTTAATTTAAAATGTTTAAATTGACGGTCAGTAAACAAAAAGCGACAGGCTTTATTAATAAGACCTAAAATTATAGGCCAAGACGCTGGGGGGTTTTCCACTCCGTCTCGAGACCTGACTCGGAGTTCTGACTGTATTTTGCTCACCATCGAAAGTGCGACCAATGTATTGCTTCTGTATAAGTCTGGATTAGTTGTTCTCGCCAAGAAGAAGACACTTAGAACAAAAATCTTTGCATTTTCCATCACAGTTGGGCTGACTTTTCAATTGATATGTGATATCTGCTACCGTTATGTGTTGCGTGGCTTCAATCGAGACTTTTGCGGCACTTATGAAGTTCTTCAAATAACCCTTGATTATAAAAATTCAGATTGCTGTGATTGTTATCTTCTTTGCATCTAGGGTTAGGGTTAGAGAGGCAATGAAGTTAAACAGCGGGCAAAGAAAATAAACCAGCAAATTATTGAAGCATCCATTGTTTTGATATCATTGATGCTCTGCGGGCTTGCCACTGTTGGCATTGTTCAACAAGGGGATTCCAACACGCTTTTCATCAGTTACTGCGATCAGCTGACAACAATACTATGTACCCACGCCTTACGGGGTACCCACGCCTTACGGTAGTTGCTTGGTTCATACTATCACTGTTCTGCATAATTCACCTGATCCAAAAACTAACAGTTTCAAGCTTAATCAGTCGCGCAAACCTATCGGATCTGCAGCATAAACCAAGTGTGCGGAATACATCAGCGCAACCAAAAGCATATGGTGGTGCTCGAAAATCGTCGAGAGAAGTGCAATAAAGCATAAAATCGGCTCGACTCCTTTTATTTAATAAAGTCGATTTTTTTCTTCGATAATCAAAGGTTCAGGTGTTTCTCTGGCTTTTTCGCTACAGGATCGCTGACTCGTGGATACAACTACCCAGTTCAATGCATAGATTTACAAAAAGATCGGTGTATCTCAGTTTACCGAAACGTGCATCGAAGGCGAAACTTCGCCGAGACAGCCTGGTAATTGATGCACTAATTTGCTATTAGGTGGTTGCGGCATGATATTTGAAATGTTTAAATTGGGGGTCAGTAAGCAAAACAAAATTGAGCGACAGGCTTTCCTCGTCACAAACAAATTAAATAAGCTAAGATTATGGGCCAAGACTCTTGTAGGCATGAGCCGCTGTTTAGATTGTAT
>JANNCH010000174.1:0-1933 GCA_031386315.1 Pseudobdellovibrionaceae bacterium | reverse complement strand
CCAATCGTGATCATCAGCTCAATAAGAGTAAAACCATTTTTTCTTCTCAACCACCACCGCCAGGGACGCCCATGGGCAGATCTTTATTGTAATCTAAAAAGTAGGTGGTAGCTGAAAACTCTAAAGGTTTTTTAGAGCCTTTGTAGATGACGGTGACTTTGACTTCTTTAACTGCTTTGCCAATAAATTCTGAGAGCTGCTTGATAATGCTAATAAGCATTTCATTGGCGCCTCCATCACGCGATGACAATGTCGCGGATAGATCAGGAATTTCAAACATTTTAGACTCTAGCTTCCAACTATATTGTGGATAGTCTGAGCCAAAGTCGTCGGCCTTTTCTTCTGGAATGGAATCCAAGGCTTTGTCACGGTACTCAATTTGAACTTCGACCATTTTGCGTTGTAATAAAGCTGCGACTTCTGTGTTGAGCTGAGTTTTGCGAACTCGCATAAAACTACTGCCAGAAGAATTCACTAAAAGCAAAATACCTGTGGATAGAATCACCATGGCAATCACAGTTTCAATCAACGTAAAACCTTTTTTTGTACGAAGTCTCATCGTTGAACATCCTTAAGGGCGGATGCTTTTTCAATCACATCGGCCTGACCTGTCAGGGGGTTAAAAATAAGTGTCCAAATATTTGTTCCATTGCCCGTGGATATTTGTAGTGCTGCTGCATCGACAAATCCCTGTGGAAAAAAGTATATGTAAGCGTCACCCTCTGTTTGTGGTGAAGACATGTTGAGTGTTTCTAAAGAAACAAACCTGAGTGTGCCAGCAAGAGTTTTTTCGCCTTTGAGAACAGAACTGTCGGGTTGAAAAAGAGGCGGCGGTTTGCCCTCAGTTTTATCTCTGGCAGCATCTTCTGCTTTTTGACGACCTTCTGTTGTCATCATGGCAGGATCGATCAGTTGTGCTCCATTGGCCCGCTCGACTCTGTAGGAGCTCTCTTTTGGATCAATATGAATAACAAGACGGTAGGTTGAGTTATTGAGGCGTGCTTTGTTGCGGATTTCTTTGGCCATAACAAGAAACTTGCGAGTCACAGCTCTGATATTATCTTGGGTTTTGAATAGTCGGGGTACTCCGATGGCCATCACCGTTCCCATGATGGCAACGGTGATCATCACTTCAATAAGAGTGAAGCCCCTTTTGTTTTTCATGAATATTACTGAGCTTCATCAAGCGTGATATCTGCATCAGTGCCAGCGCCGCCTTCTTTTTTGTCTTTACCAAAGCTTTTTAAATTGTACTCGGTATTGGTTACTTCGTATGAAAATTCATTTTTCCATGGGTCTACCAAGGTACTTTTTTTAGCGTATGCTTCTGGTCCCCAGTTTGTGCAATTTGCATCGGCTTCAATAAGATTTGAAAGCGCTGCAGGGAATTTGCCGCAATCAGTATAGTACATTTGCAATGCACTCACAATTTGTGCCAGTTGAATTTTAGCTTCTTTCATTTTGGCTTTTTCTTGTTGGCCAGTTAGTTTAGGAAGTAACAATGTCATCAAACCACCAATGATTGCTAATACGATCATGATTTCAATGAGGGTCATACCTTTGCGATTCTTAATTGCGAACATGTGTTCTCCTTTTTTTGAACGGGATCAGTATAGAATATTTTATGGACAGGCGGTAGTCGAGGTCTGGTTTTAACCCGCCATGTTGGTCATTTCAAACATTGGAACCATGACAGCTAGAACGATCATGGCGATGGCCGCACCCATGAAAACAGTGACGATGGGCCCCATAATACTTGTGACACCATCCAACTTATTTTTAACTTGAAAATCATAGGCATCTGAAACTTGACTCAGCATATTTTAGAAATGCTTTTTGTTCTAGCTTATAATGTTTTAAACGATTTCTTTTCAATTTATCATCTTCAGATTTTGGTGGTCGCAAAGGATAATAACAATATTCCAAAAACCGG
>JANNCH010000148.1:0-5341 GCA_031386315.1 Pseudobdellovibrionaceae bacterium | reverse complement strand
ATTATTAGCGGCGGCACCACCATCGACTTTGATATTTTTTAGTTTCTTACCTAAATCTTTTTGCATGGCCAGCAAAACGTCCACATTTTGCAATGCCATGGCCTCTAAGGTTGCACGTGCAATGTGCGCTTTGGTCGTCCCGCGCGTTAATCCACAAATCACACCGCGGGCTTCTGGTCGCCAGTGAGGGGCCCCCAACCCTGTCAATGCAGGAACAAATTCTACACCGCCTGTTTCAGTCACTGTCTTTGCTAGATCTTCGACCTCTGCTGATTTTTGAAAAAGGTTGAGTCCATCACGCAGCCACTGAACGGCGGCCCCGCAAATAAAGGCCCCACCTTCAAGGGCATAGACCATCTCTTGATTTTTAAGTTTCCAAGCCACTGTCGTCAGCAAACGACTTTTTGAAGCAACCGCTTTTGAGCCGGTATTGAGCAATAAAAAGCTGCCTGTACCAAATGTGCATTTTGCTTCACCCACTGAAAAGCACGCCTGACCAAAAAGAGCCGACTGCTGATCGCCAGCAATCCCTGATATCGGGATTCCATCGGGCAAAAATCCCAAGCCCTTGGTAACACCAAAGTCAGAATTAGAAGCCGAAATCTCGGGCAACATATTTTCAGGAACTTGAAAAAGATCCAATAGCTCTTCATCCCACCAAGCTTTGTGTATATCCATCAGCATCGTACGCGAAGCATTACTGACATCTGTTTTGTGTGAAGCACCCGATGTGAGCTTCCAAAGTAAAAATGTATCTACGGTGCCGGTGATGATGTCACCATTTTTTGCTTGTTGTCGTGCACGCTCGACATTTTTCAAAATCCACTGGATTTTAGAAGCTGAAAAATAAGGGTCCAGTACCAGACCTGTTTTTTTGGCGATCATTTTTTCTTTTTTATTTTTACGCAATTTTTCGCAGATATCTTGAGTACGACGGCACTGCCAAACAATCGCATTATACACAGGCTTGCCCGTGCTACGGCTCCAGACGGCCACGGTCTCGCGTTGGTTAGTAATACCGATAGCAGATATCTGTTGGCCCTTAATCTTGGCTTTTTCAAGGGCGAGCTTCATTGTCTTCAATGTGCTTTGCCAAATATCATCTGGACTGTGTTCGACCCAGCCCGGTTTGGGAAATATTTGCGGGAATGCTTCTCGAACTTCGGCAACAAGACCTCCGGCGTGATCGACGATGCAAGTCCGACTGCTAGTTGTTCCCTGATCAATGGCCATGATATACATACTTTTAGACATAATTAAAACAACCTCTCAGATAGATACAATCATGATCAATTTTTTGAAGAAACCCAACGAAAAAATCTTCGGGCTGAAGAGTCTGGATCGCGATACATTGATTTTTCGCGTTTTGCCGCGTTTGCTTCTAGAAATCATGCGTAAATACTTTCGTCTGGAAATCAGCGGCACTGAAAATATACCCCGCAAAGGGCCAGGAATAATCGCACCAAACCATTCCGGATACAGCGGCTTTGATGCGTTCTTGCTGGCTCACTCTATTCAGACATCGAGCAAACGCATTCCACGTATTCTGACCCATCATTTTTGGTTTTTAACAGAAACCACAGCAATACCGGCTAACAAATTAGGCTTCACAGAAGCTACTTTTGAAAACGGCCTCAATGCTTTGAAAAAAAATAATCTTATCGTGCTATTTCCTGAGGGAGAGCAAGGCAACTTCAAACCCACGGCTCAGATGTACGAGCTTCAAGAATTCAAACGCGGCTTTGTGCGAATGGCACTCCGAACTCAGTGTCCAATTATTCCCACTGTGATTATCGGAGCTGAAGAAACACATATTAACTTGAGCAAATTAAAACTGACTAGATTTTTACGTGGCACCGTCTTACCATTGCCATTAAATATTATTCCATTACCTGCCAAATGGCGGATCCGATTTTTAGAGCCCGTCTACCTACCCTATAAACCCAGTGCAGCCAATGATTCCGAACTTGTTCACGAAATTGCCCAAGAAATCCAAGAGCAAATGCAAACGGCCATCGCCGAAGAAATCAAAAAGCGCGGCAGCGCTTTTTTATAGAACCCTTGTTTATTACGATAAAGCTCTTGATGTTTCAAGAAATCTGCGAACAACATGGCTCGAGTTCGACAACTCGCGAATACAAAGTGGCTACAGAGCTTCTAATAATTTTGCAACAAATGGTCAGCAGTTTTGTTCGCCATGGTGGGGTCTTCTATTCTAACGCTGGTCATAATGTGGGTAGCAAATCCCCCATGCAACGTGATGGAGTCGTAGCTTATCGTTATGTTGCTTGCCATTTACACCACTCATTCGTCTAAAGTTTAGACAAGCAGAAAATCTTTATAAGTTGATCTCTTTTTCCACCAAGGTCCTTCCGTTTCACGTAAAATCCCGATTGTATAAAGCCGGAACTTAAAATTGGGGTTTTTTTGAAGATTTGGGTCGTTACATTCATTTTAAGCACATTCATTTTGTCGGCTTGCCAGCGCCATGCAAGCACGTCATCAAACTATGAAGAGACCACACAAAAGGTACTCGATTTAATGGACAAGGGTCAAAATGATGAGGCCATAGCACTACTCAAACTTGAATTCAGCAATCGACCGTCGGAACGCACTCAAATTTTGTTAGCCTCAGCCTATGCAAATCGAGCTGGCATCAAAGTAGAAAGCTACTGGGGATTTCTCATTGGTTACGACAGTCTTTTAAAAGGCTCGAAAATTTTTGCAGAGAACAATGACGACAATGATGCCGATGAAATCATTGCTCAGCTACCATCTGAAGTACGCTCTTCAATGCAGGAACTCAACTCTACCCTAAGGGAATTACTTAAACTTCGCAAACGCCTTAAACAAATACCATTGATCAGCGAAAACCAAAAAGCAGATATTCAAACTGCCATCAATACACTGGCGGATACTCAATCTCATGGTGCACGATTATATCGCTCTATTTTAGAATTAATTTTATTACGCACAACCATCGAAAACGGATATCTTTTTTTATCCGATTTTTCAAAAAAACCAAAAATAGATTGTACGAAAAAGATGAGCCAAGCTTTGAGCTGGATTCAAGTCAGCACAGTACTTTTTCAAAACTTTCTGTCAGACTTTTTGCTTGCATTTCCAACTGAAGAGGCTGAAATCAAGCGCTTGCAAAGTCAATCAGCTGATTTACTAGAAAATCTTTCGAGCTTTTCAAATAGAATTCAGGAAATTTTATGCAAAAAATAATTTTTTTACTGATGAGCTTGCTCACTTTTAAAGTTTTTGCACAACAGGCTCCGAGCGCATTGCGATCGGGACGCTCTGGCTTAGTCAGTCAAACATTAGGCGCTACTTGTTATACCCTAGACATTTCGGCCGACACATTACCATGCAACCCCGCCTATATGGCGAAAGAAAGAACACGAATTTTTCGCGCAAACGCTTTTATCGGCAACAATGTGAGCTACCTACTCGAAGCATCTGATATTGCCTCTGGAAAAGCTGACTCAAAGACCATTGACACACTTTTTAGCGATCGAAAAAGTTCTGAATTCGAAGCTGACATCGAAGCTGGTTTTTTGTCAGACACTTTTGGTATTGCCATTACGCCCTACCGAGTTTCATTTTACTCTTTGTTTCAAAATCCAGCACTTCCAGAGATCACATTGTTTGCAAGCCTTGAAAGTTCTGCCCGTATGCAGATCGCAAGCTATATTCAAGACGATATCTACCTTGGTTTGCAAGTTCGCTATCTTCAGCGAAAGTTTATTGCTTCAAGATTTTTTCTAACAGATGTTTTGGCAGAAAACCACAACCAGTATCTGAATCCCCAGGATCAAACATTTTTATTTTTAGAGCCTGGCTTTTTATATTCAAATGAAAGAAACGAATGGAAACCAGAAGTTTCTGCAAATATTATAAATCTGGGTTTTAAATTCGGAGACAAAAATCCGGCGGCAGATCCTCTAGTTGAATATCATTTGGGTGGATCATTTTCATATCATTTTGGCTATGGTCGCTGGGGCTGGGTTCTGGATGCTGGCTGGAATCGGGAAATCGAATCCCCTTCTGAAGTGCTCACTCTCGGAAGCTATTTTGAAATAGGCATTTTAGAGATTTTCGCTAGTGTTGCGGAAAAATTCAATGGCGCTGGTTTTTCGGTGCATTTTGACTCATTCAATATCGGAATGTCATACTCAGTTAAGGCTGAAAAATTTGATTCGAACAACGAAGCTTATTCACGACGTATTTATTTCTTGCTTGGAGCAGAAATATGAAGCTGCTATTCATGCTAGTTGCAAGCTTACTTATGGCGAGTACGGCTTATGCAAAAAAAAACATAGACCCTAACTTTCAAGAAATCGCTGATTGGAATAATTTTGATTTCGTGATGAGAGCTGCCGAAGAGCAAAATAAACGCATCGGATGGAGCTACCTTCTATCGGGTGTACTGGTTGGTATAGGCGGAACGATGGCTGCACAAAATTCCACAGACACGGCGGCTAAGATGGTTTTTGGTCTATCGGCAAGTTTTGGTATCGCGGCCTCTGGCTACGGAGCGCTTCGTTTGCTTAACGGGAATGACTTTACTGCTTTTTATAACTCTGTTCGAGTGAGTTCGTTAACCCCTACTCAAAGAGATGAACTCATTAAAAATTACATGGAGCTAATACGTGAGCGCGATGAAAACATTAGGATCACGCGAATCGTTAGCAATGTTATTATTGGTGGCTTGAGTTTATATTCAGCTTCGCACGAAGAAGATAAGAATACCAAGACTTTCTTCCAACTTCTAGGCACTGTCAGCTTTGCAATAGCCCTAACTTATACTTTTTAGTTTAACCACTTCAAAATTGCTTCTTTGGTTTGTAAAATCAAATCACCTTGAGTTGTATCAATGTGGGGTCCTTGCAACATTATTTTTACTTTCGGATTCGGCAGAAGACTATAAAGCTGCTCTGTACTTACACGTGGGATCACTTGATCTTGTTCAGATTGAATAACAAAAAAACGTCCTTTTAGGTATGGCAAATGTAACTTTGGATCATTGATCACATTTACAGCAGGAATGGCTGAAATCAATGTATTCAAAAAATCTTCTGGAACTTGGCCTTTCAAGTTATTTACTAAGATCGATTCAATATCAGATCCAGTATACCCAAAGATAACATGACTGACTGAAACATTCATTTCTTGAGCAATATGTAAGCTCATAGGTAAGAAAATCCCACCTAAGCTCACTCCCATTGCAATTGTACGATTGGGATTTGCCCAACTCTGCTCTGTGACCCACTTCAAAGACAAAGCTATTTGTCCTGCCGTTAAGCGAAAGGTTTGTAAAATTTTGCATGGGTCG
>JANNCH010000567.1:0-1726 GCA_031386315.1 Pseudobdellovibrionaceae bacterium | reverse complement strand
ATAACGAACACGGCCAAGCCCAGCATGAGCGCGGCATCTTGTAGCCTGACTGCGTGGCTGATAAGGACGGGGGACACGATGGCACCGGCAGAGGCCACTGCAAACAACATCCACCCGAGCACGTTGAGCACGGCACTGAGCCGCTCCATCGGGCGCAGGCCTCTGCGCAAAGGGTCAGTGCGCTGGAGCTTGTTCAGCGCCTCGGCCAAGACGATGATGGCCGCGAGCCAGTACACGCAAAAAAGCAGGGTCTGCGGGATGTAAGGCATCACGTCAGTGGATGTCATGGTGCGAGCCCTCCCTTGCTGCCGAATCGGTCAATCGCCATCGCCAGGATTTTTTGCGCACCGGCACCGACGACAAACGAGCAGGCCAACAGCGTTGCAGCGGCCGCGTGGTCAAGCATGGCGGGCACGAGATAACCGGCTGTGGCGCTGCTGGCCAGCGCCACAAACGCGCGCCTTGCAGTAGTGCGCAGTAGCTCGCGCCAGGTGTCGCCGGTGCTCGGTACGGTATTGAGCAGCACAATGGCCACCAGCGCGCCCAGGAAGCCCGCCAGCAGCACGTCGGCACGTAGCCCTAGCTGCATACCAAAGACGGCCAGCGTGGGCACGGCGACCCCGGCCATAGCCATGGTTGCGACGGCGGTTGAGGTCGGTTCAGCCATGCGGCCCTCTCGTCGTGGCTTTTTCTTCATTGCTCATTTATTCACCTCGTGGTTGTGGATTTTTAGCAGCGCCTGGGCTACGAGCTGGGCGATCAGCTCGCTGTAGGCCTGCCCCGGATGGATGTCATCGGCCATGTCGGCGGCTTGCGCCTGGCGCAAACTGCGCAGGTTGATAAAAAGCAGGTTGTGCTGCGCGGCGATGGATCGGGTGGCCAGGTCAAACGCGGCAATGTTGCGCAAAGCGGCATCAGAATCCGCAGCGCTCAGGCTGGGTATTGGGCTGGCAATCCAGGGCGAGCCAACCAGCACCACGGTTTTGCCAAGCGCCAGGGCTTGCCTGGTCATGGTGCCCAGCAGCGCCTCATAGTCTGCAAGCTGGCCACCAAAGCGCAGCGCGCCCGCAGTGGAGTAGGCCAGCACCAGCACGCGGCTGGGGTCTGCCTCAATCGCCTTTGAAAACTTGCCAAAGGGCACGCCAGGCACGCCCGCCGCAACGTCTTGCACAGTGGCACCGGGTATCGACAAATCAACCGTGATCAACTGCCCGTTTGACAGCTGCTGGGTGCGCTCGACCGGGCGCGGGCTGAGCCAGCCAGCGCCTGTTTTGATGGAGCCGGAAAGGATGCTGTCGGTGTAAAAACTCACCTGCAACGGCGGTGCCTTTTGCGCAGCGCCACCGCAGCCGAACAGCATCGAGAGCGCGAAAAAATAGGCCAGAGTTATTAAAAATTTGATCATGGAATTGAGACGTGAAAACGAACATCTGTTGAGCCAATACGCATCGTCAGTGCGTGTGTTGCAAGACCGGGATTGCCAGCAGTTAGCGATAAAAAATACGGGAAATTGCCAGCGGCCACTCCACCCAATTGAGACGAATTAGCAGCCGTTGCACCTGCGCCTAAAAATGCAGCCGCGTGCTGGCCATCCAGCAAATCAGCGTTGAGGTTGTTGACCTGCGCTGTGTTGTTGATGGTCATCGGGCCATTTACGGCCAGCGCTGCCGTCTGCGTGCCGATGTCAGCGCTGTAGCCAGAGCTCGCGCTGATGAATTGGCCGGCC
>JANNCH010000095.1:0-14533 GCA_031386315.1 Pseudobdellovibrionaceae bacterium | reverse complement strand
ACACTATCGATATGGCATTAGAGGCCCGCGAAAAAAATATGGCCGATCTGATTTGTTTTGGTCGTCCATTTATTGCAAACCCCGATCTTGTTGAAAGATTTGAAAAGGACCTTTCGTTGAGTGCCTTTGATCCAAAGACTTTGTATGGTGGGGGCGATAGGGGCTACACGGACTATCCTCCGGCCCTTGAGCAGTCCCAGTCCATCGAGTTAGACGAGTCTGGCGATTGATCTTGAAAAGTTCATATCATCGGCATTAAGCTAATCATATGTGCAAGTCACTGACCAATTTAATTTGGACGTCATGATGACTCATTATAATCTCACAGAAACTTTTCGATTTGTGTATGGGATTGACAACAAATTTGCAGGTTCAAAAATTGAAAGAGGCCACGAATTGATCCGTAATTCTGGCATTCAAAAATCAGAATCTATTATCATTGGGGATCAGTGTTCGACAAGATTCAGGTTGCACCATGATACAATTATTGAAGTCTAGTGCACCTATTTTTTGAATGACGAGTGAAGGTCTAGTTGTAGAGTACAAATATGTAATGTAAGTGTGCTAACGGGGACCTGACAAATTAGCCATTGCGCTTTGGTAAACTTCATTTCATCCTATGAAGGACGAAGAGGTGCCAATGAAGTGTTTGGTTTTGTTATTCTCTTTCTTGTTTACTACTAGCGCCTTTGCGCTTCCAGATCTTGAACAACAGCTCAGCCTCACCATTAAAAATTACAGTGGCGCTGATTTTTTAAAAGAAATATCTAAAAAATCCAATATTCAATTTGTGATGAACGGAAAAATTAAATTTTCTCGCAAAGTTTCTTTTTACGTAAAGGATGAGTCTTTAAAAAAGATTTTGGATGGTTTTGCTTTGGCTCAAAATGTTGCTTGGACTGCTGAAGGTGACAACCTTGTTAAGATTTCTTTAAAATAGTTATAAAGGGTGTGTCCTCATATTTATTCGCGTGGTCGCGCTTCTATAAGTTCCACATGAAAAATTAAATTTGAATGCGGCAAAATGAATTTGCCGATTTGTCTTTCACCATAGGCTAGTTCTGAAGGGACAAAGATCGTTCTTTTGCCGCCTTCACGCATGCCAGTCAGACCGAGACTCCAACCTTTGATAACTTTGCTTGAGCCCACGACAAATTCAAAAGGGCGTCCATGGTCGTATGTAGAGTCGAACTTGGTACCATCTTCAAGAAAGCCTTCATATTGAACAAAAAGCAAAGCGCCCTTGGTGGCTTCTTTGCCGCTACCAACTAGGGTATCTGCTATTTTGATTTCTATTTTGAGTTTGTTTGAGTTCATAGGTTCTCTTTATTATTTTTAGCAGGACCCGGCTATGACGGCAATTGAAAGAAGTATAAAAACTAGCTTCTTATTTAATGATATTGTTCAATTGAATTGCGAGTATTTCTTTGTACTCACCATCGGGTAAAACTGAGTTAGCCTCTGAAGGTCCGGTTTTTTACCTGCGGACTATGAAAGTTTGGATGCCTGCACAAAACAAGATTTGCTGTGGCAGCGAATCGAAGTCACTGAATATAAAGCGCGTCGTGATTTTGGGACCATTGAACTTTCTAAGATGGCACTTCAAGATGCAAAGTGCGGTTTGATTCGCACATCGCAGATATTATTTGTAATCGTCATTTAGAGTATCGCAGTTTTGTGACTCGGGATTGTTTAGGCAAAGAAAAGCGGGGATCTTTCGACCCCCGCGGACCTATTTGGGGAACCACCTAACCCAAATAGGTCGCGAACACTTAGACAGATTTTTCTTTTCTAGAGTGAACGAGCATCTCTTGCGATTTGCCGCCTAACGTGATCCAAAGGGAAGAAATCACGACTCCAGAGTAGAGAACACAAAACAATAAAACGATATTTAAGTCCGCCATCCTTGGCCTCCTTAGTTTTCAATATTGGGGGCATCCATTGCCACCGACGGTGTAGGGCTCGCCATCCTGGCTTGCCGTTTCCCCCCGCCCTTCGAGCATCCATGCTCTTATAGGTATGACGACCAAGTGCGAGGCTTGGGTTAAAGAAACACAGTTAATATTAAAGGAATTTTTAGGGTCATGTGCAAGTTGCTGACATTTTGGGCGTTTTGGAGCTTCGATGTCATTGACATTTTGCAGGACCCCATGATTTATTTATGTTTCCCTTAATTAAGATCCAGACAGTCAGGTGCGCGCGAGTGGTGGAATTGGTAGACACGTACGTTTGAGGGGCGTATGCGCAAGCGTGGGGGTTCAAGTCCCCCCTCGCGCACCAAGTAATTCTTCAATAGTATCAAAACGATACACACTTGATCGAAGTCCCTACACGAACCAAAAAGAAACATTCACACTTTAGAGCAAACACCTAAAGGCCCATCTGCGATACGCCGATATGATATTAGGAATTGCTTAATTTAGGAATTTACAGTATTCTATATCAAGTTCGGAGGAAATTTATGGGTGCAAAGCAGACTAAACTTTTGACTGTCGCAAGCAACGGCCAGATCAGCATTGGAAAGTCATGGGCTGGTCGACAGATTGTTATTGAAGAAGTCGGTGAGGGTGAACTTCACATTCGTGCCGGTGTATTCGTACCTGACTCACAAAAAATCTTTCATACAAAAGCAGCCAAAGAGTCTCTTGCCGAATTCAACGACTGGGAAGGAAAGAACTCCCCCAAACATTCGAAATCAAGTGATGTTTTTGCTCAGCTAAGAAAACAAAAAAAATCTCGTGGCAAATAAGAAAAATCTGGTTCAAACCTCAGCTCAGCACCAACTTGCCTTGTGTGATCTTGGGTTTCCAAGGTTGCAAGCAGAGCTGCTTGAACTTGAAGTCGCCGAATTTGATCAAGTTGAAGAGACTGTTAAAAAAATTGAAAAGATGACTTGGGATCAAATTTACAAGACATCCTCTAAAACTCAAAAGCGAGGACTCAACTGGGAAATCATTGAAAGTCAGTCGACTCGTTCTGGCAAAAAGATTGCGTCAATTCGAATTTCAAAAAAGTTTCGTGCGCGTGTATGTCGTGATGGTCAATACATGCGTTTTATTTCGCTTCATACAGATCATGATAGCGCTTACGAGGAAACTGGCGGCGAAAATATTTGAGGTGCTGTCTTACAAATGCCTCAGAGGCCCCAATAGCCATCGCAGCCTTCAAGTATCCCCTATGCATTTCAACCAATCGCTCGAGATCCTTTGGCAAAAGTGCCTTGGGCTCAACAACTTGCTCAAACTCAATTTCTATTACAGGCTGAACCCAATAAGCATGTGGTTCGTCTACTTCGGACTCTCGCGCACCAGTAATTCATCAATAGTATCAAAATGATACAAAATACACCGTTTCCGCGGATCGAACCATTTTCAATATTCAACAAATTTCTGGAAAAACGAATGATTTCTGTATATACTGAAATTCACGAAAATGAAGTTTGATTGGGATCTCTAAAAATATGAAAGCAATATAAAGAAACATGGAATTTCATTCGATCTTGCCATTACAGTTTTTGATGACCCTCAAGCGCTTATTGCGCTGGATGAAAAGCACTCAACTTCAACTGAAACACGCGAGTGGATTGTAGGCTTGTCTGATAAAGGTGTTTTGGTTGTCATTTTCACAAAACGATTGAGTGGTCGGTTGTATCGACTGATTAGCGCTAGAAAAGCGAATAAACGAGAAAGGAGATTATATGAAGAGTTCAAAAGACTTTCCCTTTGAAAGAGCACGTAGAATATCCGCAGAAGAGGTTGCTTCAGCTCGCAAAGCTATCGAAGCTAAAAGCGGTAAAAAACGTGCTACGAGAGGCCGTCCGGCCAAATCTGAAAAGTTAAAATTTGTAGCAACTTCGATTCGTCTTCATCCACAAGTTATTGCATGGGCAAAAAAAGAAGCCAAAAAAAGAGGCGTGGGTTATCAAACAATTATCAATGAAATCCTGCTGGCAAAAGCTGTTTAGATTAGCTACGACAGTTTTGCCTTACAAATGCTTCTGAGGCATCAATGGCGATAGCAGCCTTCGCGTATCCGCCATGAAATTCGACCAATCGCACAAGATCCTTTGGCAAAAGTGCCTTGGGTTCAACAACCTGCTCAATTTCAATCTCCATTACAGATTGCGCCCAATAAGTGTGTGGTTCGTCTACTTCGGACTCTTGCGCAGTTCTATACAAAACTTCGAAAATTATTTCAATTTTTAACAAAGAAAAAATCGTCCACCCACATAATTTTTTACCATAGAACTTATTCAAGTGAACTATTTTTGCATATGAAAGCGCTCTGTAGAGGTTGCAATGCTCGTGGTGTTTTCAAATAAATCAAAAAAAGTTATTGATGAATCTGTTTTTTTGATTCAACAATAACGTATGTCAATTTTTTTATTCGTTTGGTTACTGCTTCTTTCATCTGCAGTCCAAGCTCAAACTTATTTGAGCTTGGAAGGTGGGGCCCTTTGGCAGGGACTCAATGATCAGGCTGTACCAGGAGATAGTGGCACGCGTTTTTCAATTGCGGATTTCAAACAGGGTCCTTTTGCAAGTTATCGAATCTATCTGGGGTATCAGTTTTCAGAAAGACACCAAATTCGATTTTTATACGCTCCTCTAGAGCTGACGGTCCATGGGCAATTCAACAAAACTATTAGTTTTAACAATGCCAATTTTTTGGCGAACACAGCGGCGACAGCATTTTATAAATTTAATTCTTATCGCGTGACTTACGCATGCTCAATTGAAGACCTTCAAAGTTGGAAGTTGTCGTTGGGCTTTACCGCGAAGGTCCGTGATGCAGAGGTGAGGTTAACTCAAGGAAGCACAACCGTAAGTAAGAGCAATATTGGTTTTGTCCCTTTATTTCATATAGACGGAAAAACAGCAGTTTTTTCTGATTTACTTTTCCGCTTTGATTTTGATGGCCTCGTCGCACCTCAAGGGAGAGCAGTTGATCTTGGAATTTTTCTAGAAACACAATTAATCTATGACCAGACTTTTTTGTTCGCAGGATACCGTACAATTGAAGGTGGTGCTGATAATGACAAAGTTTACAACTTTGCTTGGCTTCATATATTGACACTCGGCTTGCGTACAGAATTCTAAATGTCTGAAGTAAGTAATCATGAGGCTTGAATAATAAAAAAACTTTTTGTTTTGTAATAGCATCAATTTTAGATTGTGAGCTTTTCAACGGACTCTATGTTCTTTGCGTAGCTATAAGATACTAAAGATGATCATCCCTGGGTTTCAGGAAAGACCACTACCATAAGAACAGAAAGTCTTTTCTTTCAGATATTTTTGATTAATTTTTCCAACTCAAAACTCAAAGTCACTTTTTTAATTTTTGGGTTGGCGCTTCTTGTTCGGTGTTGACTATTGGATTTTGGCTGTGGGTAAAAACTATTCCTACGCTGTTGTAGGAGCACCAGGCAGATACTAGGCGTGGATTTTGAGTCGCACACCAGGCATGGCTGAAGCTCAAATTGAAGAGGCCAGTCAAGTGTTAGCAAAGCAAGGTTTTGACACTTGCAAATTGATCACAACAATACAAAGTTCAGTAGAACAAGAAAAATCACCTTTCTGCAAGCTTGATTCAGGACAATAATTGAAATTTCTAGCAATATTTATTTTTCTATTTTCAGGAGTAGTAATGGTGATTGAAGAATCAGATTACATTGTCGAATCAAAATCTAGCAATTATGAGATCAGAATCTATGGTCCGGTATTAGTTGCTGAAACCAAGATTGAAACTGATTTTGAAAATGCGAGTAATCAAGCCTTTCGCATTTTAGCTGGATATATTTTTGGTGCTAATAAATCAAAAACTAAAATTGCGATGGCCGCTCCTGTGACACAAAGCAAAGGCCCATCTGATTTTTTAGTGCAATTCACCATGCCAAAGAAATACATATTTGAATCACTACCGATTCCAAATGATTCTAGAGTTCAATTGCGCCAGCTTCCGCCACGAAATATTGCTGTGCATTGTTATTCTGGCTCGTGGTCAGAGTCGCGCTACAACGAGAAGCTCACGATTTTAAAAAAACAAATGTTACAGAATGGATTGGAGATGACTGGTGAACCCATGTTTGCTAAATTTAATTCGCCTTTTCAAATTTGGTTTTTTCGCAGAAATGAGATTTGGATTGAGGTTAAAGAAAAACCAACGACTTCTGAAAACAAATGACAGGACTTTTTGTGAAATTGATTGTAACAGTATTTTTATTTTTTGTAACGACTGGTTGCAGTACGACAGGAAGCACTTTGAAGACAGTTGAAAACGTTGAAATTAGTAAATTCATGGGTGACTGGTATGTCCTTGCGGGCCGATTTACCTTTTTTGAAAAAGAAGTTCACAATGGTTTAGAGCGATACACCTGGAATCAAGAAAAAGAGCGTATTGACGTCGATTTTATTTACAACAAAGGTTCGCTGACAGGACCGAAAAAATCAATTCCTCAAACAGCTTGGATCTATAATCAAGAAACCAATTCTCATTGGAAGGTTTCTCCATTTTGGCCATTAAAGTTTGATTATCTGATTATTGCGCTGGACAAAAACTATCTCTGGACGGCGATTGGCGTGCCCGATCAAAAGTATTTGTGGATAATGTCTCGTGATTGGAAAAATCCAGAGTCGACAATCGAAGAGGCCGTTCAGCGGCTGAATGAAATCGGCTACGACACCAAAAACCTTGTTCGAGTTCCACAGCATTGGCCCTAGAATTTCAATCCTTAGGAAGAGATCCATTCGTTTCGGGTCGCCAATTTGATTTTGCCCGTTGTTTTCCCAGCAATTCAGTTTTCGACTATACTCAGTTCATTGAAGTTAGCTTTGGGCTCAGACGGCAATGCAGACAGATTGATTAAGCTTCGTGCAAGACATCGGCCTTTTCTGCATTCAATGTATTGTATAGGCGTAAGCCTACCCACGCATCCGTTGCGGCATACATAAGTTGTTGATCGGTTAGTGTGTGAGCTTCCCAATTTGAAGTCTTTGCTCGCTTTGATAATCTGGCTTTGAGGACTTCTTCGGTCATGCCCTTGAGTCCAAAATTTTGCAGACCCTTGGTTTTAGCTACCATTTGCAGTTCAATAAAATTTTGTGGATTGAATTCGAAAGTTTTTTTAAGTTGTTTGAGATCGTCGCGAATAGCAGCGCCTACTTTGATGATGTCAGGATTTTCGAAAACTTCTTTGAGAATTTGAAATTGAGTAATTCCTTGCAAGCGTATTAAATAAGCATTTTCATCAGTGGCAAGTTGAATGAGAGCGACGTTATAGAATTGTCCTTTTTTAAAGGCAGGACGGGTTTCAGTGTCAAAACCAAGTATTTTCGCCAAACCTAATTCTGCGGAAATCGCTGCAAGGTCTTGATCGTTATTTATAAGATGAACTTTTCCAGGAAAATTAATCATTTCGTATTCATTGGCATCAGTCATGTTTTGTCCTCGGCCGTGATACTAGTCGTGTTCGTGCTTTCAATGCAAGTGCAACTAATGACTTGAGATTTGACAGTAACACGCAGAATCCCTATAGATCTGCTGATCTATATCAAATAAGTATATGCATACACTTTATACTTATTATTTTGATCCTTAAATATTGTTCTTTCTTTTGGTTTCTCTATGTTGCCAAACTTGCAAATTTAGCATTTGTTACTGTTAATGATTTTTTTTGGCACATTTTTAGTTACCCAGTTATATTAATCGCCTAGATCACGACTTCAGTGACGCATGGGAACACTATCATAGTTGTGAATAGTGCTCCGTTCTGAATGCTGCATGCCTTCACAGAAACTCTTGGAGCGCGTGTTTGCAGCTGGGGTGTTTATTTCAAGGCTTTCTAAAAACTAGATCTCCGCTTAATTTTGTACAGGTCACATGATCTATATAAACTTGAATACGATATTTGGTTTCCGGATTTAGTTTAAGAATCTGATTTGGGTAAATTTCTTGAGAACCCCCTTTTTCTTCAAGTAAGAAAATATGGGAATCAAGAAAATTGGTTTGGCACTTAGAAGTATCATATTTAATTGATTTGAATGTGTAAAAATTTTTGCCTGTTTTAGGTGTTGTGAAAGAGTAAGCTTTCGTCACTAAAGTGATTGCGGCAGTCAAATCAGTCGCAAATGTATTACGGATTCTAGTAGATGGAGTGCTGAGTTTCAATGCCTCGACTGGTAAACGGACCTCATTCTGTGGAACAGTTGTTTCGCCGGATTCTGGTTTGGTTGGAGGCGGAGCTGGGCTGCCAACGGGAATATTTGAATAAATGGCTTCTGTTCTTGTGCTTAAAAGTACAACGTCAGAGTTTTTAGTTTTGTACAGTGCGTAGATACTAAAGAAATAATAACCAGTCGGAAGATTTCGGATTTCTGCTGTCGTCACAATGCCTACATCAAGATTTTTTCCAACGGGTGGTGAATTTGTCCCATAATAAATTCTGTACCCAACAATGTCGTAATGATCATTGGACAACGGATTAGAAGCTTCCCAATCTAAAGTAACGCAGTCTGCGCTTTCACTGCACTTGACACCTGAAACAGAATTTGGTGCCGGGTCTACCGAAAAGCCACCGTTGTCGCATGCGCCTAATAAAAAAGAAACAAAAATAGTGAAAGTGATACAAGTGTAAGACATCGTGAATTCCTTAGAATTAGAATTATAACTTTAGAAATAGCAGATTGATCAAATGCCCACAAGGCAGCATATACTTTGAGAAATTTTTACCCGTGAGTAACAAACTACATCCCTGCTGATCATTCCACTATTTGGCAGTTTGTTGGTTTCTTGGCGGAATTCTTTTTAGTTGCCTAGAGCGAAAATTAGACAAAATTCGATGATGACTCAGTTCGCTTTAGATTTGAATTTATCGAGTTTCACATTCTTGATGTAAGCCAAATAAGAAATGCAGACATGGTGTTGACAAGCTATTATCGAAAACTAGCGAAATAAAGGGCAGGGTAGGCGGCAAGCCATGTGAAGAAAAATCTATTCAAGCCGATCAGGTAAAAGTTTGCAAATTGAAAAACAAGTGCAAAGGCAATGTATACACGAGCCACGGTTGGTGAAATCAGAGCCAGTGGAAAGGTAACTTCAAACATGATGATGACCCATGCGCAGATTCGGCAAAGTTTCGAATAGACTGCAAAATGCTGTACAAATTTGGGGGCCGCATATTGATCTAAAAGTAGAAATTTTTTGAATGCTAACCCCGATCGCCATTCGTTATTTTGAAGTTTCGTAAGGCCAGAGATGAACAATGATACGATGACTTGGACCGCGATATACAAGACACAGGCCCTTGGCCAAATTGAATGAAGATTTGCAAAATGGGCTAGCCCCAAGGCCGCAATCAATATCAAGGTCATCGAATCGTTGCCACCATTGAAGGCTCCCCTCCAGCGTATCGAAGACAAAAGGCTCACGATAAATAAAGTAACACATGCTAGAGCTGTTAAAAAAGGCATCATGCTTATAAACAGCAGAACGCAGGCGAAAAGTTGCAGACAGGACAAATATAAAAAGCCTTGGCCAGATAAAGTCAGATCAAAGATTTTTTGTATAGGTTTTGGAAAACCTTTAAAGTCTTTGCGCAATATATCCCAGCGCCATGGGCCCTGGTCAGAATATTCATTCTTTAACAAAATATATTCTACGGCTTGAACTGCAACCGCGATAGCTGCGAGCTTTTGCAGTATGAGCAACGTGTTTACTAGGGTCATTTCAACTGTCATATACTGAGGCCTTTAATATCTGATACAAACAACTCGTTAACGTCGTGACTTTGGTGGAGCGTGCGAGTAACTCGAAATTGAAAGTGAATACTCTGGCTTAGTTCACCTAGTACTTGGAATTTTTGTTTAATCAGAATTTCGACGAAGTTTCGGATCAGTTCGAAAGAAACATTATTGTCTGAGAATTCTTCTTGTTCCCAACGCTCCAGTAAAGAGTGCATTGCTAGCAATGAATTGCCCTGTGGATTGATAAAAAAGTGCAGAGCAGTTCTTTTGGGCACATCGATAGCACTTTGCCAAGGCGAGAACCCGTGCGGTAGTTGAATTCTGTATTCTAAATATGGAATAGTTTCAATTTGCACAAAAAACTTCCATGCTGGTATCAGCGAGCGAAATAAATGCAGCGCGCTTGTATATTTGATTTTCGCTGGTATGGAACTCTTCATGTGCACGTTAAAACCTCTCAACAAATGTTAGAGCCTGCTAGCGACAAGGGTCAATATTTTCATATGGTATCTTAGGTTTGGCTGACCCGGGATCTTCCTATAATTTATTCATGGGAAGATCAATATAGCTGCTCTCTGCATAATTCGCGAGTGTGGCCATCCTGAGCAGCCTGTCTGAAGCGCATCGTGCGCTTCAGACCATAACACAACCTCAAAGATTTCCTATATTTATAGAGTCGCGAGAGTACTCTCGTGACTGCCGTTTGAGCCACTGATAAAAAATCAAAGCATTAAGTAAAGGCGAAAACGGAGTAGTAAAAGTCTTGTTGGCATGAGCTTACCCACCAAGGATTCCCGAGAACCACAGCTATGGTCGGCAAAACCTGTCACTCTGGATAAGCTTTTCATAGTGCCTGGGGACCAAATGGGCTTTAGGTTGTTCTTGGTACTTTATAGCGGTCTCACTTTTGGGAACATCCTTTGCTACCTAATGTCCGAATCCAATAACACCAAGGATCTTGAGATATGAAGCAGAGATTGATTACCAGAACGTCCGTTGTTGCCGTGGCATTTCTTATCTTATCAACTGGCTATGCTGCTGACCGCACAAAGGCCTCTTGTATCATTGATCCCTCTGGCAAAATTGAGGGCACCAATGTCGATAAATTGGTCGAAATCGCTTCAGTTTCTAAGGTTTTAACGACCCATTGGGTAGTAAAAAAACTGGGTGCCCATAGGCGTTTTATCACAAAAATAAATTTAACTGAAGTCGACAAAGAGACCTATGACATCCACATCACCGGTGGGATGGACCCTCTTTTTTCAAAAAGCAAATTTCAATTCATGGTATCTGAGTTAAACAAGGTCGGTGTTACGAAGGTGCGTAATATGACATTCGACGAGAGTTTCAAATACGCTGATCCCATTCGTACGGGTGGCCGTGTTGCCAACAATCCAGAGCACGCAATTCTAGGCAGAAACGGTATGATTACGGCACTTCGAGATGCTGTGAAGCGATTGAATGATGGCTACGCTACATTTCGTAAAAACTTAGAAAACAAGGCCGGTATTTCGATGGTCTCACGTCTTGCTTTGGGCGTGCAGAATATCGATGGTCTTGCTGCTACAGAGTATCAGTCCGCAGTCAGCACGCGTACTTTTATGATGAGTTCATCTGAAGTGCATGTGATTTTGAAAGAAATGAATCGTAAATCGAATAACTATATTGCGAACATGGCTTTTCGCGCTATGGGTGATGCCTCTGCATACAAAGCTTTTATCGAAAAAGAATTGGGTTTGAATTCTGAAGATCTTATGATGGGTAATGGTTCGGGATATCCAATCAAAGTCGACGGCAAACGTTTTGATAATCGTGCGACTTGTTCGGCAGTTGTGCGCATTATTAAAGACATGCGCGAAGCTCTCGTGAAAGAAGATCTGCGTTTGGGTGATGTCGTGGCCGTAGCGGGCAGTGATGCCTCAGATGATTCCCCAAGCACAACAAGTGCTGTTTATAAAAACGAAACAACCGAGGATGCACTTATTGCCAAAACCGGCACATCGGACCCAGTTGTTGCGTTAGCCGGTGCGGCCTCTACCAAAGAGGGTGTCATCTATTTTAGTATCATGATGGCTGATGGTCGTCCTGGCAAGGCTGCCTCGGCAAGATCATTGATTGGTCAAGAGGTTCGCAGAATATTTAAACGCTTCGGCGGCCCAGAAGAGATCGGTTTTAAGGCTCGCGGCTTTTCAATGGCCGATAAGGGCAGTATGTTTGTAGAAGTCACGGGCGAAAAATTGAACTAACCACGCTATTGTGGGCTTAAGGATTTTCTATGAAGCGTATTTTTGTTTTATTGTGTCTGTTTACCAGTTCTGCCTTTGCAATCTCTGATAACACCGGGAAAAATAAAATCGTAGAAATTCTTGAAAAAGGGAATGTTAAAGCCTTTCAAAGTCAGCTGAACAAAGAAAGTTCTGAGAATATTTTGTCATTACTGCAGGCGGCACTCGTGAATGAAGACACCCGCTTTCTTAAAATTTTACTCAAAAACAAAAATGCATTGGCATTATTAGATTCTCAACCAGAGCTAGCAGCTTTGCCGATTCAAGAAAGCTTACAAAAAAATTTTGAAACGCTGATGTCTGTAAAACCGAAAATTCTTAAAACCACAGAGCTAAAAAACAAGCGCAGTTTGTTGTTTGAGGCGGTTACGCACGCAAATCCAGAATTGATTAAGTTTATTGTCGGTAAAGAAAATTCTTTGATATCAAAGCTCGATGATGAGGGTGAATCCATTTTGTTCGCCGCCGCTCGACGTGGGGATCGTGATATTGCTGCTTATCTTGTGGGCTTAAAGTTGGACCTCACTCTAAAGAACAAAAAAGGTCAGACGGCGGCTGATGTTGCTCTGGCAGAGAACTTCCCAAAAACGGCGACAATCTTAAAAGCTAAGTAATAAAATTATAAAAATTTGCAGTCTTATGTGCATAGACAATCATATCTTGAGAGGCCATTTGGAAGAATTTGGTGCAATAGATTCTTCGGCTGGACAATTGCGACTGAAATTGATAAATCAAAGTCATGAAAATCACCGATTTGCAGTTCGATTATCCTGAAAAGTTAGTGGCCACACAGCCCGATTATCCTTCTCGGGTTATGTGGGTCGATGCAGAACCGCAAGAGTTCACCTTCGCAGAGCTTCTTCAAAGGATTCCCGCAGGCGATGTTTTAGTGATCAATAATACCAAAGTTTTAAAACGTCGTGTTTTTGCAGGAGATTTAGAAATTCTTTTTTTAAAGCAGCATGCGAATGAAGAGTGGGACGTTCTATTCCCTTCAAAAAAATATAAATTAGAAGATCAAATAATCTTGCCAGAAAATGTGCAAATGACACTTGTTCAAAAGGGCCGCCCGCAACGGGTTCGCACAAATGTTGTTTTGGATGAAGATTATTTTTCACGTGTCGCAGAGTTGCCACTGCCTCCGTATATTCAAAAAGCCCGTGATCAAAGACATACGGTGGCGGCCGATGAATCCTGGTATCAAACGGCATGGGCAAGTACTCCGGGTAGCTTTGCAGCGCCTACTGCAAGCTTGCATTTTAAGCCCCAAGATATTTTAGCACTTCAGAACCGTGGCGTTGAGGTATGTGAGCTGACTTTGCATGTGGGCTTGGGCACTTTTCTGCCCGTGGCCAGTGAAGATCTTGATCAACATGATATGCACGAAGAGTATTCAGAGATTTCGCCGGCCTCGTGGCATTGTGTGCAAAAAGCAAAAGCCGATTGCCGTAAGATTTGGGCTTTGGGGACGACGTCAACGCGCTCTTTAGAAAGTGCTGCGGGTGGTTTATTGAAGGCAGATCATGCGGGTGGTTTTGCAGGTTTTACCAAGCTTTTGATACAGCCCGGGTATGAATTTAAGGTTGTGGATTATTTGATGACAAACTTTCATCAACCCGAAAGCACTCTGCTGGCTTTGGTTTCTGCTTTTGCGGGGTTGGATAAAGTAAAAGCTTGCTATCGCTGGGCGATTGAGCGAAATTTCCGTCTCTTTTCCTATGGAGACCTGAGTGTATGGACAACCAACCAACATCTGCCAATCCGACCAACGAAATGTCAGCTAGCATGAAGCTGGGTGAATTTAAGGTCCATGCAACTCAAGGCAATGCCCGTCGTGCGACACTGATGACGGCCCACGGGGCTGTTCAGACTCCGGTATTTATGGCGGTGGGGACGAAGGCCACAGTGAAGGCCATGACAAACGAAGAGCTTGTCGAGTGCGGTACGCAGATTGTACTTGGTAATACCTATCATCTTCACTTGCGTCCTGGTGAAAAAGTCATCAAGGGCCAAGGTGGCTTGCACAAATTTATGAATTGGCATGGGCCGATCTTAACTGACTCTGGTGGCTTTCAAGTTTTCTCATTATCCCAGCTTCGAAAAATGTCTGAAGAAGGCGTCGAGTTTCGTTCGCACTTAGATGGTGCAAAATATTTTATATCCCCTGAAAAGAGCATGGAAATCCAAATGGATTTGGGCTCTGACATTGTCATGGCTTTCGATGAGTGTTTAAAATATCCAGCCACTGAAGAGGAAATCCAAGCCTCTATGGCGCTGACCTATCGTTGGTTATTGCGTTCGCGCGATGCGATGACCCGTAAAGAAAGTCTTTTGTTTGGAATCGTTCAAGGTGGTTTGAGTTTGGATCATCGTTTGAAGAGCTTAGAGCAAATCACCAGCGTGGACCTGCCTGGTTATGCATTGGGTGGCTTCAGTGTCGGCGAGCCCATTCATCTGATGCATGAACTGCTGCCACATGTGGCGCCTAAGATGCCTGCGAATAAGCCC
>JANNCH010000039.1:0-4651 GCA_031386315.1 Pseudobdellovibrionaceae bacterium | reverse complement strand
GCCTCACCGGAGTAGTTCTGAATATACTGGGGTTTCTCGCGCATGCTGAAGGTACTTGAAATAATGTCCTGAGCTTGTTGCAAAATATATTTAGGTAGTTCGATGTCGAAGGGTGATATAGGATTTTCTGAAACAATCAACGACAAGGGCTGATGTTTCAGTCTTGGGTAGCTTGCTTCTAACTGAGATATAAACTCTTTTTGCAAACTCATTGTTTTTGGGATGCGAAGTAAATGTCGCCCGTTATGCTGCTCGTTAAACAAAGTTTGCTACTCTGTAGGTCCTCAGAATCTTTCAGAGAAACTCCAAAAGTCTCGCCAGTATCAAAAATGACTTGTGCAGCGAATTGTGGTGCTGGTTGACCGATCATTGGCATGGACTGTTCTCCTTGATTCTGTTATCTATTGATGCCAATTGCCCTCTAGAAACACAAGAGATTTTACGGGAGATATTGTGAAAATCATTTCTTGGAATGTAAACGGAATTCGTGCCTGCTACAAAAAGGGACTTGTTGATTTTCTGATTGCTGAAAAGCCGGATATTTTTTGTGTCCAAGAAACCAAAGCACACATCGAGCAAGTCGAAGAAGGCGCTCGCAAACTAGGTTTGGATCATTCCTATTGGTCCTCAGCCGTGCGTAAAGGCTATTCTGGCACAGCCACATACACACGAGTTGAACCAAAGAGCGTCAATTTAGGTTGGGGAATGCAAGAATACGATTCGGAAGGACGCATTGTATTAACCGATCACGGTGATTTCGAACTTTATAATATTTATTTTCCCAATGGTGGTTCTGGCGAAATTCGTCATAACTACAAACAAAAATTTTTGAAAGACCTCAACGAACATCTCAGTGCGAAAATCAAAAAGGGTAAAAAAATTATTGTTGTCGGTGATTACAACGTTGCCCACAAAGAAATGGATGTTCACGATCCAAAACGACTTTCAAAAGAAAGTGGCTTTTTGCCTGAAGAGCGCGCTTGGTTCGATTCATTCTTAGAGCTGGGTTTTATCGATACGTTTCGCTATTACAAGCCTGAAGAGCCCAATCGTTATTCATGGTGGTCATACCGTGAACTAGCTAAAGTGAACAATCGTGGCTGGCGGATTGATTATGTCTGCATCACTAAAAATCTTGAAAAGCACTTAGTGTCGGCTGACATCTTAGACAAAGTTGAAGGATCAGATCATTGCCCCGTGGTTGCAGAGTTTAAATTTTAAGTAGTTTCTTTAAAGAGGTTTCTATGAAAATTCCATTTCCTGTTGTCTTGCTTGAAATTTTTATTTTTTGGTTTGTTGCCGACAAGCTGGGCTTCTTCAATACGATTTTAATTTATTTTGTTCCATGTCTATTGGGACTCTTAATTGTCGCTACCTGGGGGCGCGTTGCTCTGGTTTCTTTACAGATGTCATTTGCGCGTGGCGAAGTGCCAGGTGCAAAGGTTTTGCACGCAGGCGCCATCTTTATTGCGGGTTTATGTTTGGTTGTCCCATCTTTTTTTACTCGTGTGATTGCAATAGGTCTATTGCTTCCGGGATTGCGACATCTTTTACTCTGGAAATTCAAAGCGAACATCGCACAAAAGATATCTCAGGGACCCTCATCGTTTAATTTTTCGGGGTTTCGTTTTGGTGCGGGAGCTAGCCCTTTCGGTCGAGACACGTCTTATACAGATTTTGGCCGCCCCGCCGAGCGTGAAGTTTTCAACGCCTACGTTTTAGATATCAAGCCCATCGAAGTGACCCGTGAAATAAAAAAGAACGATGACAGCGAGAATGCATAAAAGCGCTTGCGCCGGATGCTTTTCCATCGAACCACTTGCCTTTGTTCACACGCACCGACCATGGTCCGGCAATCACGCAACTTGTTAGATGAAGGCTTTGTCCTCTTTAAATTAGCTTCAGTTTTAAGATAATCGTCAGAATGAGAAGTATGATTATCAAAAAACCTTTAGTAATTCTCTGAATTCGCCGAATACGTAAATAACGTGGTTTACGCATGGAGCCTCCTGTTTTAAGACAGGTGGTTCATCTAAAGCGAATCTGGCGCAAGCTTGATTCGCTTTTTCATTTTCCATACCCAGTTCAAAATAAACCCAATTATGTTGAGATTATAAGAGCGACGAATGTCGGAATTTTTGGTAGCTAGTTCGCTATGACAGGAGCTTCAGCTTCTTCAACTTTAGGTAGCGAGAAGTATTTTCTGAATAAGCTTTGACCGATGTATGAGGACTTCACAGTCCAATACTGCTTATTCACAGTGATAGCCGAGACTGCGATTTTGTGATTTTCATCGAAGGCATAGCCAACAAACCAATCCACACGTCCCTTGGGATCGTCGCCCGTTAAGTGGCCGGTTTTTCCACCCATAGTAACTTCACGAAATTTTTTACTGCGCAGGATAGAGCTGAATGTGCGTCGAGATGTTCCCTTGGCAACAGTTTGCCCCATGAGTTCGCGAACTTTTGCTGCAGATTCTTTTGTCATAATATTGCCGCGATCTAGAATGCTGGCTTGATAAAGAAGTTTGCCCTCTTCGTCTTTGAGTTGATCAACGATATAAGGGATCACCATTTTGCCATCATTGGCAACCGAAGCTGCGATCATGGCACCTTGAACGGGACTCATGCGATTGGTTTTGTTATAACCTGAAACCACCTCTGCAAATGCAAAACTTTTATCTGGGGGTACGTATGCAATTCCCATGTCCACGGGAAAATCTGTGGGGATTTCTTGATTGAACATAAAACGGGTAGCATAGTCATTAATGTCTTCAGGCATCAGGCGTTCGATACTTAAACGCCCAAAGGCCGTATTGATAGAGCGTGCAAATGCATCTTTCAGTGAAATTGTATTAGTCCAACGTGTGATTTTGTCAGACATCACATTTTTTTTATAAAGAGTATAAGCGCCACCGTTGTAATGAATTTTTTGTTCTGGCATGACCCCAGCTTTATCCACAGCAACAGTGGCCGTGACAACTTTGAAAACAGAGGCCGCAGGAAAGCTTGCATGCAGAGTCCAATTATCAGCTGTTGGATTGTCTTTTTGAAAACTCGACATCGCTAAAATCTGTCCTGTTTCGGCATCCATTAAAACGATTGCACCGTAATCAGGCTTGTAAGACTTTAAAATCTTATCTGCCTCTGCCTGAAGTTCGGGCATCATAGTGTAAGTCGGCTGAACGATACGGTTGGATCCATCCCAAATAATCTCTGTTTTTACAGGCAAATTATTTTGTCGAACACTGGGGCCGATAGCTTTGGCTATCCAACTTCTGTGTTCAAGGACGCCCTGTAGCTTGGCCTGAACCTTCTGTTCTTCAGTTGCTTGCTTGCTGGGCGACAAAAATAGGTAAGCCAGAAGCAGGGCAGCTCCAGAAAATATGAATAGTTTTAACGGCTTACGTTTTTTACGCGGTGACATCATTTCATGGTATGCAGTTGAAAATGATTTTGCAATACTTAAGGAACATGAAAACAAAAGAAAAAATCCTGCTCACATCTATGGACCTATTCAATCGCAGCGGCGTTATGGCTGTGACAACAAATCACATTGCAAAGGCCATGGAAATTAGTCCAGGTAATCTTTACTTTCATTATGACAATAAGGAAGAAATTATCGTCGAACTTTTTAAGCGCATGTGCAAAGAGACCTATGTCGTGTGGCGTCCGCAACGCACTAAAAATGCCAGCGTTCTCGAGCTCATTGATGAAAATTTTGATATCTATTGGAGCTACCGTTTCTTTCATCGCGAAATGTATGCTTTGCGCAGAAAAGATGAACAGCTCGCAAAAATGTGGCGACTGCATATTCAAAAAATGATGAAGTTATTAATCATACTTTACCGCAACTGGGTGAAGAATGAAAAAATGAATCCTATTAAAGATGTGTCTGAAATGCAGTATGTGGCCGAGTCCTTACTTGCAATGGCGACGACATTTTTACAATTCTTTGAATCCGCTGAAAAACAGGTAGGTGGTAAAAAGAGTTTAGACCGCGGTCGTCACCATATCGCCCGTTTGCTTTTGCCCTATGCCACTGGCGAAACAAAGAACGAGTTTGAAAAGTTTCTAGTATCCTAGCCAAAAATGTCCTTTAGAATCCTCTTGTCTTCGATCTGAGTTGGCAGAGGCCTTGCTATGTATTTGTCACGGGACAGGGTCATTTAAAGGGGTTTTCGATGAAGAAGCTTATGCTGATAGTATCTATGGGTTTGATGGTTTGTTCGACTTCGGCTCTGGCAGCTAATAAGTGCCAAGCTTTGAAAGAAGAACTCAAAGCCATGCAAGCGGCCCAAACGCAGATCATGCAAAGCCTTGTGAACAACCACGAGACATTCGCTTCATCGCTCGAAGAGTATTCAGCCGCCGTGGGGGTGGCTCCAGCCAAGGTTTCTAAAGAGATGAACAAGAGCGCCGATGCTTTCCGAAGCCGGGGGGTTCAGGGTAAGCGCATCGCTGACAAGCTTAGTAAGGCTACGTCAGACCTCTTTGTTCGCGTCGCTCAGTGCCTCTAGGCCGCGAGCCCTCGTTGCATCCCTAGTTTCTGCTTCTGCAAGCCTGCCCTCCTCTCCTAAATCAGACACGGCCTTCCGGGCCTCGCAGCGCTTTGGTGCCGCATCGTGCGGGCGCTGAGGTCTGATTTAGGA
>JANNCH010000016.1:0-18626 GCA_031386315.1 Pseudobdellovibrionaceae bacterium | reverse complement strand
CCGGCGTGGGTGAAATGATTACCCCCCGTGAATTTGTCGAAATCATAGATTGGTTTGAGGTCTTGCGCTTGCAAGACGGACAATTTAAGACAGAGCGCTTCACCAAAGAACAAGTTCATTGGGAATATCGTCATTCAACGGGTTGGCAACCAGGTATTATCATTCGCGTGGGCCTCAGTTGGCCAATGCAACCAGAACTCGATATTCTCGAGCGAGTAAAGGCAGCAAATAAAACACGACTGTCAAAGCAACCTTTGGATATGCCTAGTTGTGGTTCTGTTTTTAAAAACCCTGAAGGACATAAGTCAGCACAATTAATCGATAGTTGTGGATTAAAAGGCTTTACCATTGGCGAGGCACAGGTCTCTTTAAAGCATGCGAATTTCATCGTCAATTTGGATCAAGCAAAAGCTTTAGACGTGTGGGCCGTAATTCAGCATGTGCGCACAACAGTTCTGAAAAAAACAGGTGTAGAACTAACAACAGAAGTTATTCGTTTGGGTGAGTGGGATTAAGAGCCTGCTAAGACTTGCGAACTTCCGTCGACAAGTTTACTGTACCAGTGCCCACATCTAGCTGGCCTTGTTGATACAAGATAGACCAGCGGTTATTCTTTTTTAACTGTTCTTCTAAATTAGTTAGAAATTTTGAATCAAAAGAATAAATTTGAATTTCTTTGGCACGATGTACGTCATTTGCCAAAATTTCTTTTACTAACAAGTCTGCATTTTTATAAGTATACACAACGACCTGATCAGCGGCCTTACTCGCTTTGTGAAGTTTTCTAGCGGATGGATTGCCGATCTCGATCCATAGGTCAATATTGCCCATATTGCCCTTCGCTTGCAGAGCAGCCACTTCTGGATCACCGAGTCCACTGGGGCTGAATTCGAGACCTTCACGGTAACTGAGGGCGTAAGCAAGGGCGCGGGTTAAAAGATAAGTAGATGTTTCGGACGGATGCTGAACAATGCGAAAGTCTAAACTTTCGTAAAGACCTCGATCAACGTCCGATAATTCAAATTGGAAATGATAAAGCATCGCTAACCTCGCAAACCAACATCCTGACACCAGCGGCTTAAACTAGCAATGCTAACTAACTTTTAATTGAGATCCTCAAGATCCTGTGCAAATTCTTTCAAAATTTTTGTATCTGCTAGCTGGCTTTGAATTTTTTGTGCTAATTCTTGGTGATTGATCTTAATTGATTTTAGCAAAATATTGAGTTTTGTGGCGATCGCTTTTTTATCGGCCGCACTTGCATTTAGCTCGGCGAGGGCCTCTGCAGTGTATATTTGCATTTCAGAAATGTCCTTAAGGTCGCCGATATTTCCAATAAGTTCTGAAATGATGGCAGTTTTGAGTTGTGGAATAATAATAGGATTTCTAACTTCAGGGGTCACAGCTACTAAATACTTACTTTTCATGATGTCAGGATTTTTTGTGTTCATCGACTGGAACCAGTCTTCAATGCTAGGTGAAACATTGGTTTCAGCAGAAAATTGGATAGCCCCATTTAATGAAATGGCTTCAATCATTACCCAGCGCAAACGACGGCGTAGCTCATGCAAACCTTTTTCGATGTCTGAATTATTGAAACTGTTTTCTTTGACCATTTTGTGAAGATATTGAAGATAGTCAGAAGCATGTTTAATTAGATATTTTCTTTCGCTTTTGCCCTCTTTCCAAGCTACTTTTTTAGATAGGTCTTTGCGAAGGCTTGTTGCCGTGACAGTTGAGTCATTCCAGAAACCTTCAGCTTTGAATTTGTTGACAAGGTTTTTGCTGTTTTGTTCTTGTTGTGCTTGAAAGTAATCGACCAAACGAGGCTCTTCTAGCTTTTTAGAAATCTTCACCAATGAATAGCTAAGATCGACTTTTCCAATGAGATCTTCCATGGCTTTAAAGCGTGCGCCCTGGTCTTGTAAATATTTGCCGCCCTCATCGCTCATGATACGGGCAATGACTTCCATTCGAAAAAAAGAAGCTCTAAGATCTTGCTTAGCTATGAGGACAATTTTCTCGCTATCGCTACTATTTTGATTCGCTTTAAAAAACTCTTCGATGCGCGTTACTTCACGAAGCACGATTTGCTTGCACCAAGATTCGTCTGAATGAAGGGGGATATTTTGTGCAGTTGCCATATTTGAGACAAACAGTGTCGAAGCTAGCAAAAATATTCCAAATGAATTCATTTTATCTTCTTTCAAAAAGTGATAGATACACACACTTGATTTAGCAATAGTTTTGCCAATGAAGTCTGTTTAATTGCCCATGGGTTGCAATGTCTTGATTCTCGTGGGAAAGTCTTATTCTGAGACAAGGTAAAAAGGCAGAGCGCCCAAAAGTGGAAGTGCCTGTCAATTGAGTAGGCGTTAGCCAAGTTTATCGTGAACCATTGCTTTGTTTCTAAATTCATACGAACTCGTTTAATTAAGGTAGTGATCATGTTTCAAAAATTACGTGAGAGATGCATAAATTTTTATAGCCAGAATGAAAAAAAACTAGAAATCGGATTTTTTGTTGGCGGGTTTATATTCGATGCACTTTTGTTATCGGATATTGATGATCCATTTTCAATTACTCAGCAAATTATCTATCTGGTTATAATTGCATCTTTGATTCAATATGAAATTTTGTATCGTATGCTCAAGTGGCGTCCTGGGCCACGTTTGGAAAAATACTGGGGCTTTCGCGATCTGCTTTTACATTTTTGTTTAGGTTCGTTGTTGAATTTATACTCTCTATTTTATCTCAAAAGTGCTTCTTTGCTGGGCAGTTTGATTTTTTTGATCTTAATGATTTCGGTGATCTTAGCCAATGAATTGCCAGTAGTTAAAAAAGCCAACGTGAGTCTAAAAGTGGGACTTTTTGCTATCTGCGTATTTTCATTCTTTTCAATTTCGTTTCCTTTGATTCTAGGGTTTGTTGGTTGGACAACATTGTTACTTTCAATTATCTCTACAATAGGTGTGTTTTACCTACAGTTTCGCATTTTACAAAAACGTTTACCTGATCAAAGGACACTTTTTCGGTCTGTAGTTGCGCCGGGTGCATCGGTGCTTGTTGTATTTGTCTTGTTTTATTTTATGGGTTGGATCCCGCCGGTCCCATTGAGTGTTATGCAGCACGGTGTTTATCAAAACGTGCAGAAAACCGAGGGTCAGTATGCACTTTATTCAGTTGAAAAAAGTTGGTGGGATTCATTGAACGTTTTTGAGCAAAAAGTCTATGTACGACCTGGTGATACAATTTATTATTATGCACAGATTTTTTCTCCGGCACGATTTTCAGATGAGGTATTTGTGCAATGGTCTTCGCAGGATGCAAAAGGGGATTGGCATCCTTTGGATCGTATCCCACTCAGAGTGGTGGGTGGTCGTAAAGAAGGTTTTCGCGGATATACTCAAAAAGCCAACTATCAATCCGGCCATTGGCGAGTTCAGCTATTATCGTTTCGCGGGCAAGAAATTTCGCGACTCTATTTTAATGTAGTTGCAGACACATCGACTGAAGAGCGATTTTTTCAAATCCAGTATCGCTAGAACGTTCTTGTTGTGAAGAGCGATCCTAGCAGCAGTTTTTGATATATTACTTCGCGTATGCTTTTTGGCTTTTGTAAGTCCATTCGAGTGAGTTCTTTTGATAGTCATTCTTGTCTGTGCTTGGGATGGCAGTAGATAGTCCTTTGAAAGTTTGCCATTTTTTTTGAGCTGTTTAGACAAGTTCTGATTGGAACTCAGAGTCTGAAATTTCGATCAGCGATTTGATAACATCTTCGTCGGATTTTCCTTTGAGTGCTGCGATACCATATTCAGTAATTACAATGTCACGCAAATGTCGGGGTATTGTAATTTGTTCGTGGGACCAAACTATATTGGAACTTTTTTTGCCGTGACTGATGTGGTAGCTTTTCATCATTAAAATAGAATGTGAATCAGGCAACTCATTTGATATTGCAACAAAATTGTATTGACCGCCCACGCCACTTAAGACCTGGCCATTTTAAGGATTTCTGAGGCTGCTCCTTCAAGTAAGGTCATGCCAATACCTTCGGCCTCAATAGGGGGAAGTTCGCGAAGCCAGCTGTAAAATTCTTTGGAACCCAAAAAGGAGGCGCCGTGTAAGAGGCGTTTTTTTTCTTCATCGAGGTCGAAAATTTCGCGCTTTAGAATCCCTGCTTTTCGAAGGTGCATGAAGGCATCCATGATCATTTCGCTTGTAGCATAGTGTCTTTTTAAAAAAAGGTTCCAAGAATTTTTTTCGAGTGATTTTTGAGGTCGGGGCAGTGCCAAAGAAAGTGCCGGGAAGATCTTCATTTTACAAGAGTTGTCGTTTTTTGCCTAGTTTCTGGAAAACAAAATCACTGGCATTTTCTAATTTTGAAAAGTAAAGAGGTGTTTTTTTGCGCATTGAGCATGATTAATCATGGGCCAATTTTTCATGGAAGTCGCAAATTAACGCTCTGTACTGAGCTGGAATATGTGTTCATTTTGAATATCTGCTGCGAAATCGAATTAAAGCGGTTCTTTTCGCTGCAATTACATAGCTATTACTTCTCCTCGTGCATTGATAACCACTTTCATTCGATTTCTTGCAACGATCTTCCAAATAAGGATATGTCTTAGATAAATAAAAAATCATTTCGTCTTTTTTAAACTCTGGTTTACAATTTGAAAAAGGCGTGCGGCCGCTTCTAAGAATATTCTGGTAAAAAAGCACAAAATATGATAATCAAAAAATTTTTAAGCCATCTCTTCTTTTCTGAGATGAGCCCCATCGTTAAAAAAGCAAAAGTTAAAATCATCGACGAAAATGACATGATTGATTTACCTGCACGATTCAATCCTCGCAATCCCCATGATAATGAAGGGGATATTTCATGGAAGTCAGCTCGTGCTTTCTTGGTCAGCTCGATTTGGGCGTCCCGTCGGTACTCTGCGAAGGCTTATTTGCTATGCTTAGCTGCTGCATCGAGTTCATTATTAGGTCCTTTCTTGGTACATCGCTTTGTCAGTCTTGTGTCGATGGACATCTCAAGTCCTGAAAAATTTAAAGAGACCCTGCTCGCGGGTATACTTATGGGTGTCACCGGCTTTCTTTCGGGCTTTTGCTTTCAACATTATTATTATTTTTCAATTGGTGGTTACCAAAATATGACCAATATCTTGAATCGCAAGATCTATGGTCACAGTTTGCGACTGAGCAAGCAAGCCCGTCAGCAAAGCTTGCTGGGGGATATCGTGAATCACATGAGTAGTGATTCAGAGTCAGTTTCGGACGTGTCGTTTATCGTTGGCGACATGATGTTTTCTTTTTTCACCATTGTTGGTGTGACGGCGTTGTTATTTAATTATATTGGAAATGCGGCCTTTGCAGCCCTGGCTGTGCTTTTCTTGATGTTTCCACTCACTAAGTTCATCGCTAAAAAATTCACAAAGCTTGATGAGGAAATGCTAGCACACCGTGATGGCCGTATTACTTTGATGACTCAAACTTTGAATGCGATCCGTGTCGTAAAGTTTTTTGCTTGGGAAAAAAGCGTCAATAAAGAAGTCCAGGATATTCGCTCTAAAGAATTGATGAGCCGTCGCAGACTGGCCCGCGCGGAAGTGATCGCCACATTGGTTTATTTGTCAGTATCTACCGTTGTACTATTTGTTGCGCTAACGGTGCATGTTCACTTGGGTGGAGCTTTAGATGCGGCTACGATCTTTACTTGCGTAGCATTGTTTAATTTATTAGAAGATCCCTTTGGGAATCTTTCAGGTTTGATTTCGCGTTTCACAAATGCTTCTGTCAGCGCTCAGCGTATTTTAAAATTTTTAAAACAAGAAGAAATCGAAAACTTTCATACAAATATCGATGATCAGGCTGTCACCACGGGTTTGAAGGTAATTCTGTTGACAGCTTACTATGACAAAGTTGAAGAGCCTGTGCTTAAAAATATCCACTTTGATCTGAAGGCAGGTCAGTCGCTAGCGGTTGTGGGATCTGTGGGTTGTGGTAAAAGCTCTTTACTACTTGCTTTGATGGGTGAAATTCGTAAAAGTCAGGGTGAAATTCTTTATTGTGATATTGCTAAAGCGAAGTCCCCAAAATTTGCCTATGTTCCCCAGGAAGCCTATGTCATCAATAGTACATTACTTGAAAATATTAGTTTTGGTGCTGCTAAGGTCACCGGAGAAGATATTCGCAGATCTCTTCATGCGTCTTGCCTAGATAAAGACTTGAAGGACTGGATGACAGGTCTGCGCACAGAAATCGGTGAAAAGGGTGTGAATCTTTCAGGTGGCCAAAAGCAGCGTGTTGGATTGGCCCGAGCTTATATGAGTCAGCCCCAAGTGGTTTTGTTGGATGATCCACTCTCGGCAGTGGATTTTGAAACTGAAAGTTTACTTTGTGATCGTTTGATCTTTGGTGCTTGGAAAGGAAAAACCCGCGTGGTTGCGACCCATCGCTTAGAAAGCTTGCATCGCTTTGATCAAATTCTATTTATTGAAAACGGTGAAGTCCAAGCTTTAGGCACTCTGAAAGAAATTATTCAGAATCCAAAATTCAAAGAATTTTATTCAGAGCACAGTCACACGCAAGGGGCTCCGGATGAGACGGCTGCAGTCGGTACGGTGGCCGCTGAAATAGAAGTCGTTCATACAGACCAAGCCAATCGCATCACTGAAGATGAAGAGCGTGAATCAGGTGCCGTGAAGGGCTCGGTCTATTGGGATTACATTCGAGCATTGGGCGGCGATGGCGGGGCTTATTATAAACTAATTCTGTTCTTATTATTTTTTGGTGCAGTGGCGGGTAACTTTTTGCCGATCACTCAGCAGTGGTGGTTGGCACACTATTCGACCCATCCTGAAAATATGAAGCCTATGACGGCCGTGGGCATTTATGGTTTGCTGGGTATACTTGTTTTATTATTAACACTTGTGAATAAACTTTTCTGGCTCAGTCGTGGAATACTTGCAGGACAGAATATGCACGACAAGATGTTGAAATCGATTTTAGGAACCAGTATACGCTTTTTTGATGCGACTCCGATTGGTCGTATTTTGCAAAGATTTTCACGGGATATTGAATCGGTAGATGTTCACTTGCAATGGAGCTTTGAATCCACGGTGCGTGTGACCTTACAGGTATTCTCTTCGATGTTTTTAATTTTTGCATTGCTGCCCATTATGATTGTTGTGGCGGCACCGATTTTGGTTGTTTATTATAAATTACAGAATGCCTATCGTCGTCCAGCACGCGAAGCAAAAAGATTGGACTCGATTGGCCGCTCGCCTCGCTATGCCCATTTTAAAGAAACTTTGCTTGGCTTGGTAGTCATTCGTGCCTATGGCAAAACAGAGTGGTTCATGGAAGAATTTTATAAAAGGCTGACGCACAGTCATCGCATGTTCTTCAATCACTATATGTTGAATCGTTGGTTCTCATCACGTGTTCCAGTAGTGGGTGGTTTGATCTCTGTCGGCACTGCGATTGCGACAACTTATTCTGCACGTTCAGGGCTGATCACTCCAGGTTTGGCTGGATTGGTTTCAATCTATTCACTAAACTTTTGGGGATCTTTGAATTGGGCAGTGCGCGTATTTTCAGATATTGAGTCACGTATGACTTCGGTAGAGCGTTTGCGTTTCTTTGCAAATCTGGCTCCTGAAAGTGATACGTTGCGAGCAGCGACAGAACCTTTGCGCGACACTTGGCCCGAACAGGGGCGCATTGTTGCCGAGAATATCAAAGTTCGGTATGCCGAGCATTTGCCTTTGGTGCTGAAGGGAATTGATTTTGATGTCTCTGCAGGATCGCGCGTGGGTATCATTGGTCGGACAGGATCTGGCAAGAGCACTTTGTTTCAGACCTTGTTTCGTTTTATTGAATTAGAATCTGGGCGAATTGTGATTGATGGTGTGGATATCGCAACGATCCCGCTTGAAAGATTGCGTCGCAGCCTAGCCATAGTCCCGCAAGATCCGACATTGTTCATGGGAACGATCCGCAACAATTTAGATCGCTATAATGAATATACAGATGCTGAAATTCAAGCAGCTTTGCAAAAGGCTTCGATGTGGGCTTTTATCAGTCAGCTACCACTGGGGATCAACTCGGTGGTGCATGAAGGTGGACATAACTTTAGTCAGGGCCAGCGTCAGTTGATGTGTCTTGCGCGCGCATTGCTAACTAAAGCAAAGGTCATCGTTATGGATGAGGCCACGGCCAGTGTGGATGTCCAAACAGATGCCCTTTTGCAGAAGGTGATCCGCGAGTCCCTGTCTGGTATCACATTGCTCATCATTGCCCATCGATTGGGAACTGTTGCGGATTCGGATCAGATTATCGAAATCAGTGATGGGGCGAGGGTATAGGTTTTTTACCAAAGAACCGCTCTTTCAGTGGGTGGCAATGATGCAGACATGACTTTTTATGGGTATGTTAATCACTGCTATTTGTCATTCAGGCTACCGCAAAGGTAGATGAGATGTGCTATCGCCGCTTAAACTTGTTTAGTGAAGAATCGTATTGTTGATCACCTGTAAACTTATGTGACTAACTTATTAATCCCCCTCTATAGGCTTGCAACTGATTGTGTGTTTTGCAAAGAATACGCAAATTATTTACCGAACTATCGCCATCCATAGCCACAGGTTTGATGTGGTCTATTTCTAGCTGGTATGTTGAAGTACATTTTTTACCTGTGTTTTTATTCTTGTATTCACAAGTGTGATTAGCCTTTTCGAGTAATTCTCTTCGTGTTGCTACAGAAATAAATGGTCGTAATTTCTGTGGTAAAAACTGCTCTTGGACGAAGCTCTGCGTCGATGTCATTTTGCTTTTTCTGCTACTAAGTTTAATTTTTGAATCATCGTCATTGGTTTTAGAATTTTGCATGATTAGGTTTGATGACTGTGCTTCTAAATCGCCTTGCTTCTTCATTGTATCAATTGAAGAGCTGCTTTTGTTTTTTCCAAGCTTTGTCCGATTGAACTTCTTAGCTAAAGTTACTATCACGTCTTTCCAGCTACCATCCGTACAAATATGTGAAAGCAAATCCTTAGCTTGTTTTAACGTTTCATATTCTTCTTGGCTTAATGTTATCTCAAGGCGAATCGAATCATCTTTTTGAGGTTTTGCTATTTCATTCACACAAACAGGCTGATTGAATTCTTTAGCCAAAATCGCATTTGTTTCAAAGGTCGTTTTGTTCTCGATTTTTTCTAAGATATCTTGAGTCTTAATAGAAGACACAAAAACACCTTTGCTATTTTCCGCCTTGATACATTTCTGTACTTGAGTAAGTTGCGAAAGATTTATTGATCCCGATTCCAATAGACCAGAAACCTGTGGGACTTGCTTAAGTAATCTAGCCGATTGAATGCGCCGATAGGCACTGGATTCGCCATAACCGAAGTGTTTTGTTAAATAACTAAAAATACTTTCATAACCAAATTCCGCATAAAGTCTACGCTGCTCGATTTCTAAAATATGCAATAAAACCAAATGAGTAATTTTTCGCTCAGAGCTGACAAGTTTTTGAAAGTCAGAAATCAATTCTTGGTTGGATATTTTTTTAAAGTTCATGGCGGCCTCCGTATGAAAAAAGCAATATATCATAGGTTTTTTGGTGTTGAATTTACTGTTTTTGCAAGTGGCAGGGGTCAGCGAGAACACCTCGAAAACGCTATTTAAAGATCGTTAAGCGGGGTGTGTGCCAGGATATTTTTTTTCACAAGAGGCGTCGCGAAGAATTTCTTTTATAGCAATCAGGTCGAAACTCGCGACTGCAAAATCAGCCGCAAGAGATTTTTTAAAGTAATACGAAATAACATGTTGTTTAATCTGAGAGCAGTTTGACCTGCGGTTTATAGTCGTATTATCAAAGTAGTCAGATCAGAGGAATGATCGACTAATGAAATTCAATTCTTTGATACCTGAATTATCAGTTTCTGATTTAACTCGAAGCATAGATCCTGACGACTATTTATTGCGTTTTTTCAAAGCATTTGACTTATAAATTACCTTTTTAGTCGCTCTAAAAGTTTCTTCTCTATTTGTGGCTACTCATCGTCACAAATTGAATACATATTTCGATGACCTTGATCGAAGGCATTGGGTGGACGCCACTTGCGCAAAGTGCCTTCGAACCTTGCGCCTATGCCTAGCATTGCTTTGTTGGATTTTTCGTTTATTGGATCCACTGAAAATTGCACGCGTTTTACGTTCATTGCTTCGAACGCATGTTTTAGCATTAAAAAATTTTTCTCAGTGTTCACAAAGGTACGCATCCATTTGTCTGCAATCCAAGTGGAGCCAATCTCAATTTTTGCAAAATCTTTATCTGCTGCAAAATAAGTAGTGAATCCCACAATTTCATTTGTAGAGCGTAGTCTTGCAACTAACGAAAGGCTTTCGCCTTTTGAATCTTGGGCAATATAGTTCTCAAGATAAGAAGGTAGTTTGTCTTTTGTTACGCTCCTTGAGGCAACGATCCAAGTGCTCGGGCTGTAAAGGCTTGAAATAATCTCTGGAATGTCCTCAGGCTTTAACTTTTTAAGATCTAGTCGTTGACCTGAAATAGAATGAAAGGACTCATAGGGATTCATAAAAATAATCTAAACTGCAAAGTGTAAGCAGTTCAAAGTAACATTCATCAAAGAAAAAATTTTGCACGTGGTCACAGCAGTCTAACAGCTGCTTTCGGTCACCGTATTTTTAATTGTTTATATTGTGAGCTTTGTCGTAGGACTTAGCTTTGTTGATCTAATGAGGTTGTGCAAATTACAATGAATTTGTCACCACGACCTAAGTCCATGCATGATCCGTCACTTCATTTTTAAAATATTTGCTGTTAGCATAAATACATATGAAAAAGACGATTTTGCGACTTACTTTTGGTTTTATTATTTTGCCGGCAGCTATTGCGGGTACGCTCTATCATTTAAATCATACGGGTTTCTTCAATGTTGAAAATATTGAAATTGTTTATGAAGAGACCGCGGATGATCAAAAATCATTTTTAATTCCATTGGTTGCTGAGCTAAAAAATAATATGGCAGATTATCAGAGGGTTTCATTGTGGTCTTTGCCGCTTTCAAAAGTTTCAGCAGAAATTGCGAACTATAAATGGATCGAAACCTCGTCGATAAAAAGAAGTTGGCCTAATACTTTGACCATCACGGTGCGTCCCTATGAAGTGAAGTTACTATATATGGTTGGAAAAAGTGGAAAGCTTTTGCCAGTCACTAAAACGGGAAATTTTTTAGACCCCATAGAAACTAGCCAAGCGCCGGATGTGGCATTGTTGGACGGCGAGGCCTTTGCAAAAAAACCTGAGCTTCGTAAAAAAGCAGTGGAAATTATTGCCGCATTACCCGATGAAGGCTCATTCAGCAAAAAAACAGTTTCTGAAGTTCGTTACGATAAGCAAGACGGTTTTTGGATGACCTTAATCCGCACTGGAGTGCGCGTTAAAATCGGCGAAGACCAAGTGGCCCTAAAGGCCTCTCGTGTAAGCCAGGTCGTCGATTATTTAGATTCACACCAATTCGACGCTCGCGACATAGACGCAAATCTTTCAAAAAAAGTTCTCGTTAAACTTCGTAAAAACCAATAAAAAAACTAACCTGCCAACTAAAAACGAAAAAGCCACCATCCTAACAAAAAGACAAACCCTCAGAGTTAAGCTCTAAGATGTAAGAAATTGTTCATGCGCTTGAGCGGGGCCCTCCTCTGCTTTTTCAGACCTCAGCGGTCCCCACGACGTAGTACTCAAGCGCTGTGAGGGCACCGCTCAAGCGCATGCAGCAACAGTCTCACTTCTTAGAACTCAGGCCAGGGAGCGATTGCATGTTGATAAAAATGTTTAAAAAACCAGCAGGCCTGAGGTCTGTATGAACGCGTCATAGAGTGGAAACTGTCAAAGAAAGTTCTTGTCAGGTTGCGTAAGGGTACTTAAGCTAAACTAGAGGAACGTCCAAAAAAGATCAAAAGTCTAGGAAGACTATGGTCTTACACGCATCTTGAATTTTGTTAAAGACGTCCTCTACTTCAAAGGATTGAAGCATGAGCACATCAAAACCGAAAGTTCCTGTATTAGCAGGCCTCGACATTGGATCGACGAAGGTCACCTTTGTCATCGGCACTGTCACCCCTGAAGGCAAAATCGAAGTGGCCGGTGTCGGCACCGCTCCGAATACAGGTATCCGCCAAGGTGTTGTCGTCAACATCGAAGCAACCACCGAGTCCATCAAAAAAGCAAAAGAAGAAGCCGAGTTGATGTCGGGCTACCGAGTGAATGAAGTATGGGTCGGCGTAGCCGGCACACATCTATCATCATTCGATTCTAAGGGAATGGTTGCTATCAAAAACAAAGAAGTCACCGCTTCTGAAATTGATCGCGTGATCGAAGCTGCAAAAGCTGTTGCTGTCCCTGCGGATCGCACGGTTCTGCATGTTTTGCCAAGAGAATACAAAGTCGATATGCAAGATGGAATTTCTGATCCCATCGGTATGTCGGGCATTCGTCTTGAAGCCAATGTTCATATTGTGACTAGCAGCCAGTCTGCTTTGAACAACACTTTGAAGTGTGTTGAAAAAGCGGATTTGAAAGTTTCTGGTTTTGTGCTTGATCAGTTGGCTTCATCTGCAGCTGTACTGAGTGACGACGAAAGAAACCTTGGTGCGTGTATCGTAGATATGGGCGGCGGACTTTGCAAAATATTGTACTTCGTAAATGGCAGTGTGGCTGCGACCTCTGTGATCCCAGTGGGTGGACATCACTTCACACACGATGTGGCAGTTGGTTTACGTACACCGCAAGTGGCGGCAGAAGATTTGAAAAAGAAATACGGTTGTGCGATGGCCTCGATGGTCAACGACAATGAGACTATTGAAGTGGAAGGCGTAGGCGGTAGAAAAGCCCGCGTGATTCCACGCAAAGACTTAGCTGATGTTATCGAGGCACGCGCTGAAGAAGTTCTGGCGTTGATTGCTAATGACGTTCGCATGAGTGGCTTGATGCCGATGTTGGGATCGGGAATTGTCCTGACAGGCGGAACAAGTCAATTGGATGGTTTAGTAGAAATGGGTGAATTTGTATTTGATATACCAGTTCGTCGTGGCATTCCTGCAAAAGTGGGCGGCTTAACAGATGTTGTGAAATCTGGAGAATTCTCAACAGCTGTGGGCTTACTGTTACACGGACTCAGTCAGCGAAAAGATTTGCATAACTATCAAGTGGGTTCAGAGATCGATCTGGGCGAATCATTTGATGGAATAACAAAGAAGATCAAAGACTTTTTTGGACAGATTTTTTAAATTATAATCGGATAAGAGACGGGTGTAAACCCAGACTCTTTAGGGGGAAGAATGTTTGAGCTAGAAGAAAATATCAGCATCGGTGCTAATATCAAAGTCGTCGGTGTAGGTGGCGGTGGAAGTAATGCCGTATCTACAATGATCGAAGAAGGTATGAATGGCGTCGAATTCATCGTAGCCAATACCGACATCCAGGCTTTGAATGCAAATAAAGCCTCTGCAAAAATTCAATTGGGTTTGGATTTAACAAAAGGTTTGGGCGCGGGTGCCAATCCTGATATCGGTCGTCGTGCCGCGATCGAATCTTACAATGAAATCGTAGAAAAATTAGAAGGCTCTGACATGGTTTTTGTTACTGCTGGCATGGGCGGCGGAACAGGAACTGGCGGAGCGCCCATCGTAGCAAAAATTGCTCGCGAATTAGGTGCTTTGACTATCGGTGTGGTAACTAAACCATTCATCTTTGAAGGCAAACGTCGTACTAAACATGCTGACGGCGGCTTAGCTGAGCTCAAAGAAAACGTTGATACTTTGATAGTTATTCCAAATCAAAAACTTTTGAGCATTTCTACGGATAAAACCCCGCTGTTAGAAACTTTCAAAAAAGCAGACGAAGTTTTGCTTCAAGCGGTGAAGGGTATTTCTGATTTGATCAATATTCGTGGTTTGATCAATCTAGATTTCGCCGATATTCGTACTGTTATGGCGAGCAAAGGGATTGCATTGATGGGAACTGGTTCTGCTCGCGGTGAAAACCGTGCGGTAGAGGCAGCAACAGCAGCGATTTCTTCTCCACTTTTAGAAAATATCAAAATTGATGGCGCCACTGGTATTATCATTAATGTAACTGGTGGATCAGACCTGAGCTTGATGGAAGTGAACGAAGCTTCAACTTTGATCACAGAGGCTGCCCATGAAGATGCAGAAATCATCTTCGGTGCGGTTATCGACGACAATATGGGTGATGAAGTGCGTGTGACCGTGATCGCGACTGGTTTTGAGCAAGTGGATCGTAGATTTGCGAGTGAAACTTTGGGCATCAATCAAATGCAAAGTTTCTTGGGCAACCAACCAACTATGAATATGCAAATGCCACAGATGCCGCAAATGCCTCAACAGTCGATGATGCCGCCGCAATTCCCGAATCAAGTGGCATACCCTCATCAGACTCCGTATCCACATCCGCATATGCCGGCTCAGCAACTACAACAACAATGGCAGGCTCAGCCGCAGCAACAACAATATGCACAGCCGCAACAGCAGCCTCCACATATTGAATTGCCGCCGATTTCTGCAGTGCAAACTCAGGTGATGAACTATGCTCATCAAGCTGAGGCGCCGATCGAGACAACAATGATTCCACCAGTATCTGCGGTAAGTCCTCAAGTTGCTCAGCAGGCAGGACAAAACTTTGTAAATCAAAATGCAGAAACTGCTACGCCACTTCAGCCAGAACCACTTTCTTCAAGAGACATGTTACTTGCAAAAGCTCGTGCTTTCAAAGAAAGCCAAGGCCTGCATGCGAAACACAATCAGCCGGAACAACTTTCGATGAATGTGGATCATGAACAACAAAGTCTTGAAGACGCTCGTCGTATGGCGCGCGAAGTTCTTAGCTCTCCATTCTCTAGCCAGAATCTGGAAGTCCCTGCTTTCATTCGTAGAAAACAGGGATTTGATCTGAATAAAGAATAGTGGAAGCCTGGTTTTTATCCGACATTCATTTAAAGACTCAAGAAGAGCGCAACGGGCAAATCCTGTTGCGCTTTTTGCATTCACTGCAAGCCAAAGATCCCACAACCACACAGCTCTTTTTACTAGGGGATATTTTCGATCTCTGGGTTGGTAAGCACCAGCATTTTGCGAATAAGTTTTTGCCACTCATGACAGCCCTCAAAAATCTGACCAAGAGTGGAATGAAGATAGTTTATATCGAGGGCAATCATGATGTGCATATCGAGGGGTATTTCAAAAAAAAATTAGGCATTGATGTTTTTGTTGAAGCACAATATTGCCAAATCAATGGTCTAACTGTGCGCCTTGAACATGGTGATTTAATTAACCCCGACGATACGGCCTATCTAAAATATCGCAGTATTATACGCAATCCCTGGATCACGCCGTTAGGTAATATTATCCCTGGTTTTATTTTGGACTATGCAGGCACGCGTGCCAGCAAAAAAAGTCGTGATCACAGTGGTCAATATCGTCTACAAAACGAAGAAAAATTAATTCAAATGATTCGTGGTCATGTCGACAAAGCCCACGCCGAGAATCCCTTTGACGTCATCATTAGTGGGCATATGCACGTTTTTGACGATCATATCGTAAAGATTGATAATAAAGAAGTGCGTTCTATTAATCTGGGAAGCTGGTTTGAAGATCCCGTCCGCGTACTATGTTTGAACGGACGGGATTTGAGTTGGATCGAGATTAAATAATTATTTCTTACAGAAACTAGCGGCTTGAACATTGGCACGGATAGCAGCTAACTTTTTTGTACGGAACGGACCCCAGTATCGAGCTAAGCCTCTCCATGCCCCTTTGCGACCGCCTGCAATGACTTTGTCATTGAGAATCCAATGTTTCATGATTCGCAGTCCACAAAGTAAATTATTGTCAGCCTTTTCAAGGTCTGAGCCTGAATCAATATCGCAGCCATAGTTAATAGCTGATGTTTTTGAAAGTTGCAAAAGACCACGGCTGATAATGAAAGTGCCATCTGCTTCTTTGAAGTTCTCTTTGTATGTTTGATCTTCATCAAAATCAGATTCTTTTTGTGCAAGTGCAGAAACGATCTGTGTCCAGAAATCAATACGCTGATCCTGTTTTAGATTTTCGAAATTAGGACAGAAGCGTTTTGCATCTTTTGGAGTGTAATCTAATAGATCCTTATTTTCGCCGAGCAAACTTTTTTCGACAACCGTATTCCATTTGTCGCTACCAGATACAGCCGACCACAATGGTTCGCGTACGGCTTGTGCTTGAACGGTGAATAGCAATCCCATAACTGCAGTAAACACAAACTTCATAAACTCCTCCATTGCATTATTGATATTTGGAACGATTGCATTGGATATGCCAAGGCTTTTTCGACCTCATGGACAACAGAGGTCATTTGAGGACTTTTCGGAACGTTTTTAAAACATGAATTGTCAGGGTTTTTGTAAGAAAGAAAAATTCTCTCAGAGAGCGCACTTAAAGATTAGCAAGTGACACTGTATGCGAAGTTTTTGTAGAAAAAACAGGGTTGTCTGCGCGGGGGGGGCGAAAACCCTAAGCTCTTGAAAACACTAGAAATTAACGGTGTACCCCACAAGGCCCTGAACGCCTGACATAGTCGTGCGAAGATCCTGGTAATTGCGCTCGATTTCTTGTGAGCCGCCACACTGGCTGACGCCTGGAATGGTCGTTGTGCCCGGTCCTGTTGTGATGCAACTTCCGCCACTCGACATATTTCTTTCAATAGGTAGATAGCGCAAATTTCCTTCAACGCTGAGGCAATGGGCTTCAGTGAAGCAGAAGTCAGCTCCGATGCCCCCAATAGCTCCGAAGGCGGCCCCTTTGAATTGTGTGTTGTAGGCGCCAGATTGGATATCACCATTCAGAGTGCCGTATCCCAATCCACCCTGCATAAAGAATTTAATAAATGCATTTTCAAGTGGATAAATACGTAACATCGGGAAGAGCGTAAAGCCATCCAGTTTGTAGTTAAAAGAGCCACCACTTCCTGAACCTGTGGTTTCTTGCCAAGCATATGAAGGGCGGATAACCATGGCGTATTCAGTACGATCAAATCGATAGATCCAATTCGCATAAAGTTCATACGATCCATTGAAATTTTTAGTGGTGATTCCACCAGCAACTTGTCTGTTGGTGTCGTCGATCACTCCATTTAAATCACTTTGATCAGTGCTTGTGTAGATGAATCCGAAGCCAAGCGATGAAGAGCCACCACCTAGACGGCTTGCTGCACCACCACTACCACCGCGTCTTGCTTGGGCATTAGCATCCACAACAAACAGACCGCTGGTAATTAGAAAGGCTGTGCAAAAAAGAGTGAACTTTTTTAACGACTTCATCAATCCTCCTGATCGAAAACAAGTACCTTTCTATCATAAACAACGCGCAACTGAATGGGAGCGGCTATCTCTGATTCATCATCGTTTTTAGACGTAGGGAGGGGGCACCAAGGTCGAGTCCACTATAAGAAGTACATCAAAAGTATGAGAGTATAGTGGGATGAAAAAGACACTCGTAGAAAAAACTCTTGGTACCGAACAAACATACAACGGTCGTTTTTTAAAAGTTCATCGTGATGAAGTCATGCTGCCGGATGGGAAAACTTCTTTTCGTGAATACATCTTGCACCCAGGTGCCGCCATGGTTGTCCCTGTGCTTGATAATGGCAATGTCGTCATGGTTCGCCAATATCGTCATGCGGTGAAAGAAGTATTGTTAGAATTTCCAGCTGGTAAAATTGATGCAGGTGAAAAGTCTGTGCAAACGGCTGTCCGTGAGCTAACAGAAGAGACCGGATACACAGCGCGCGAAATGCGCTATCTAACAAGTATTTATCCTGTGATCGGTTATGCGAATGAAAAAATAGATATATTCTTAGCAAAGGGACTGACCGTTGGGACGCAAAAATTAGATCACGGTGAGTTTTTAGAATTAGTCGAAATCAATCCTGCAGATTTACTACCCATGGTTCGACGCGGAGAAGTGGCCGATGTTAAAACTCAGATTGGTATATTTTGGTTAGATAAACTTTTGGATGGAACTTGGTAAATATTTTTACAAATATTTATTAAAAAAAAAGGGAGAGCTTTCGGCCCTCCCTTTTTCTGCACTGACAAAAATTAGTAATTTTTGTCGATCATCAAAATAAATGCATATTCGGTGGCAACTTGCTTCATACGACTGAAGCGACCAGACGCTCCTCCGTGGCCGGCTTCCATATCTGTTTTCAAAAGAATCAATGAGTCATTGGTTTTAAGCTCGCGCAATTTGGCTGTCCATTTTGCCGGTTCCCAGTACTGAACCTGTGAATCATGAAGACCTGTAGTAATCAGCATATTCGGATAGGCCGCAGGCTTTACATTATCATAGGGTGAGTAAGACTTAATATAGTCATAATAAGGCTTTTCATTCGGATTGCCCCACTGATCGTACTCGCTTGTTGTCAAAGGGATGCTGTCATCAAGCATGGTCGTAATCACATCCACAAAGGCTACTTGGGCCACAATGCCTTTGTAGAGGCCAGGGCGCATATTGGTGACGGCCCCCATCAGCAAGCCGCCAGC
>JANNCH010000653.1:0-5730 GCA_031386315.1 Pseudobdellovibrionaceae bacterium | reverse complement strand
AAATTCAAGCCATCGTAGAGGCAAAAGATGCTTCCAGCGAAACTTTGAAAATCGACGAGGTCAACACAGGTATCTATGTAGTGAAAGCCGATGTTTTGAAAGACTATCTGCCTAAAATTCAGAACAACAATTCAAAACGAGAGTTTTATTTAACGGATTTGATTTCTTTGTGTATTGAAGACGACCTCAAGGTGATGCCTTTGCTTGCAACTGCAAAAGTGGCGGTAGGTGTAAATACACAGTCTGAACTTTCAAAGGCCACACGCATCTTGTTTCGCCGCAAGGCCGAGCGCTTAATGGAAGAGGGTGTTTTGATTTTAGATCCACGCTCTACATACATCGAAGAATCTGCACACGTGGGTCCTGGCAGCGTGATTTACCCGAACGTATTTATCCGCGGACGCTCACGCATTGGTTCGTTCTCTGTTTTAGAATCCAATGTATTTATTTCAGATTCTGAAGTGGGGGACAGCGTACAAATTCGTGCGGGCAGTTACTTAGAGTCTGCAAAGGTGTTAAATAAAGCGACTGTGGGGCCATATGCGCGCTTACGTCCAGAGACCACCATCGGTGAAGAGGCCCATGTGGGTAATTTTGTGGAAATGAAAAAAGTAAACTTCGGCAAAAAATCAAAGGCAGGTCATCTGACTTATTTAGGTGATGCTGAAATTGGCGAAGGTGTGAATATCGGCTGCGGGACGATCACATGCAATTACGCCGCGGATAAGAAAAAATATAAAACTAAAATTGGGAACAATGTTTTTGTAGGCAGTGATACGCAATTTGTTGCACCGATTGTGGTCGGCGACAATGCAGTCATTGGTTCGGGTTCGACAATTACCAAAGATGTGCCTGCCAACGCTTTGGCAGTCGCACGTGGCAAACAGTTTGTAAAAGAAAATTATGTGAAAGCAGTAGATGCTTCAGACATAGAGAAAGAATAGTAGGTCTAAATATGTGTGGAATCGTTGGCTATCTAGGTCCTCAAAATCCAAAAGATGTTATTATCAGTGGTCTAAAAAAATTAGAATACCGTGGCTATGACAGTGCCGGTGTTGCCATTTTAGATGGTGGTAAAACCAAACGCATACGTGCCAAAGGTAAATTGAAGGCGCTAGAAGATAAATTGGTAACTGAGCACTTTGATGGTCACATTGGCATTGGTCACACTCGTTGGGCCACGCATGGGGCTCCGTCTGAACGCAATGCCCATCCACACCAAGTGGGTGGAATCAGTTTGGTTCACAATGGTATCATTGAAAACTATATGGAAATCCGTGAAGAGCTTCTGAAGCAAGGGGCAACAATCACTTCGGATACTGACTCTGAGCTCGTGGCCCACTTGATTGCCGACGAAATTGAAAAAACAAAGGACCTTTACAAAGCAGTTGAAGGTATTCTTGATAAGTTGCGTGGGGCATTCTCGATTGTGGTCCTATGGGAAAAAGAACCTAACACACTAGTCGCTTTCAAAGATGGCCCACCCTTGGTTGTTGGCTTAGGCGAAAAGGAAAACTTTGTAGCCAGTGATGTGCAAGCATTGATTCAGTATACAAAAAAATTCGTTTATCTTGAAGACCGTGAAATCGTGACCATAAAAGGGACTGACGTTAAGTTCTTCTCGGCCAATGGCTTCCCAATTCAGAAAAAAGTTGTTGAGCTAAATTGGAATCCTGAAATGGTTGAAAAGCAGGGCTACGCCCACTATATGCTGAAAGAAATCTACGAGCAGCCCCGTGCAGTTGCCGCGGCCATCGAGCCCCATATCAATACTGAAAATTTTTCGGTCCAGCTTAAAGATCTAGGTATGGATGCGAACGAACTTTTCACTAAAACAGATCGTGTTTTTATCATCGCCTGCGGAACAAGTTATTATTCTGGAATGGTGGGCAAATATTTAATCGAGCAATTAGCGAATATGCCAGTCGAAGTCGATATTGCCAGTGAGTTCCGTTATCGTAATCCGGTGATCCCACCGCGTACTTTGGTAGTCACGGTTTCACAGAGTGGTGAGACCGCGGATACCTTGGCTGCCATTCGTATGGCGAAAGAAAAGGGCGCAACTACTTTGAGTATTTGCAATGTGCGCAACTCATCGATTGATCGCGAAGCCCATGCACGCATTTATATGAACTCAGGACCAGAAATCGGTGTCGCTAGCACAAAAGCATTCACAAGCACCTTGTCTATTTTGAATTGCTTAGCCATTGCTATCGGTACATCTCGTAAAGTGATTGCGCCCGCTTTTGAAAAAGAATTGGTGCAAGCATTGCTTGCTGTTCCTTCGCAGCTAGAAGTTGTTTTGGCCCATGATAAATATTTCCATGAAGCTGCAGATAAATTAAAACTCTTCCGCGGATTTTTATATTTAGGTCGTGGAACCAGTTATCCAATTGCGATGGAAGGGGCTTTGAAATTAAAAGAGCTAGCCTATATGCATGCCGAAGGTTACGCCGCCGGTGAAATGAAGCATGGACCCTTAGCTTTGATTGATGAGCGCATGGCGATTGTTACGATTGCACCAAGTGATCATTTGTATGAAAAAACAATAAGCAATTTAGAAGAAGCCCGTGCCCGTGGTGGTCGAATTATAGCTATTGGAACAGGCGAAAACGACAAGCTGCGTGAAATTAGTGAGCACTATTTAGCGCTACCGAAGGCCCATTGGACAACTAATGCGATCTTAGCGACGATTCCATTGCAATTAATGTCCTACCATTTGGCGAGCAACCTAGGGTATGATGTCGATCAGCCGCGAAATCTCGCTAAATCAGTTACTGTCGAGTAGCGCGCTTTAAAAGCATCCATCTGACTGCGTTGGAAGTTTGGAAATTTCACTACGACGTACATTAAACCTTAGGTTTACCTTTGGTAAAACGTACGCCTCCGCGAAATTTTTATTCTTCCGCCTTGCATCTGAATACTTTTAAAACACGCTTGTATAATTTATTAAGGAGAACCATGGACCCTGACCCGCATACGGCAAATTTGTTTCTGACTCTGGTCTTTATTTTTGTCGCGATACTGTTAGTAGGTCTTAACGCGTTCTTTGTTGCCTCTGAATTCGCCATCGTAAAAGTACGTCGCACCCGTATGGAGGAACTTGCCTCTAAGGGTGTGAAGCATGCCAAAGAGTCGGTCATTATGATCGATCAGTTAGACGAATATCTTTCAGCCACTCAGTTGGGTATCACGCTTGTGAGTTTAGCCTTAGGGTGGATTGGTGAAGAGTCTTTCTATAGCTTGTTTCTCTATTTCTTTCCTCCTGACGGGCCCGATGTAAAAGTTTACCATTTGGTGGCAACAGGATTATCGTTTTTTATCATCACACTGTTGCACGTTGTTTTGGGTGAGCTAGTGCCGAAAAGTATGGCTATCCAGCGCGCTGAAAAAATCACTTTGATGATCTCAAAGCCCATGCGTATTTTTTATCGTATATCAAAACCTTTGATTATGGCGTTTACGGGTATTGCGAATATCATTTTGAAAAAAATTGGTTATGGCGAATCAGAAGAGACGCCGCTGAGCGAAGAAGAATTAAAAATGGTTATGCGCGATTCAAAAGACGATGGTGTGATTTCGGATAGCGAAGCACAGATTATCAATCGTGCCTTTAGTTTTGCGGACAAGCGCGCCATCGATATCATGATCCCCACTGAAAAAGTTCAGTATCTTTCTTTGGCAAAAACCTTTGAAGAAAATAAATCGGTCGTACTTAGTCGAATGCACACACGCTTCCCCGTATGCAATGCTGATATGACGGATGTGGCCGGTCTTGTGAACATGAAAGACATACGTTTTGTAATCGAAGAAAGTAATGACATCTTCACACGCAATATGCGCAAGGTGATGTATGTTTACCCTGAAATGAAGCAAGATCGTCTGATGAAGCTATTCAGCGAAAAGCGCATCCATATGGCCGTGGTGCGCGACTCGAGCAACAATATAAATCTGGGAATCGTGACGTTGGAAGACGTGCTGGAACAGATTGTCGGCGAGATCGTAGACGAACACGGAAATTAGTCATTGCTACTCGATTTTTGACTGGAGTCAGAGTTTGCAAGGCAAGCTGCTCATGGATGGCCACATACGCAAAACATGCAGAGTGCTGCTGTAAAGATGACAACAACTTTTGCTCTGTAGTTGGACCTTAATAGTCGCGAACTTGAGGTTCTTCTCTTTAAATGCGCGCATTATATTTTGGATTGCCTGCCTGCTGATTTTGCAGGGATGTTACCTAATTATAGGCCGTCATGTAACTGTAAAAGCTTTTCACACGTTCGACAAAAGCCACTGTTTCATAGCCACGTGCATTTGCGAGCTGGGGCAAAACTTCTCGCATATGGTGCCATGAGTGGGGATTCAGCCCCATTTTCACTGCCATCTTTTGAGCGTCACGTAAATTTGCGAAGCCAATGTTGTATGAGGCAAGTGCCAAAGCCAATCGATCCTTCGAATTGATCGAACGAGGTGTTTTATCAATCAAGTAACGTAAGTATTTAGACCCACCGCGAATGCTCTGCAAAGGGTCTGTGCGATCTTCAATTCCCAAATGTGCCGCAGTGTCGCTTGTTAGCTGCATAAGCCCTCGCACCCCTGTGAAGCTGCGTGCATCGGGATTCCAGTGGGATTCTTGATAAGCAACAGCGGCTACCAGCTGCCATGGTAGTTGGTGTTCACGGGCAGCATCAGTGAACATTTTTTTATAGGTTGGTAAGGTAGCGACAATATTCGTGCGGAATCTTTTTAAATCACCACGATCAAGTTCAGTGATCGGATCTTTGTAACGGCTCACGACACGCAAAATTTCATCATGCCGAGAGGCTCTTTGAAACCAAGCTTGCATCAAAACCCAAAGGTCACGGTTGTCGGGTGTGATGATCCAATTCAGAGAATACTTTTCGGTGAGCTCTGTGACATGCTCAACGCGTCCGTTGTAGCGCAATGCCAATTGGCCGCTGCTATCCTCTGCAATCGCGCAGTCGTATTTTTGCGATTCGACAGCACCCATTATTTTTTGAGTTCGAGCATTGTTTAAAAGCTCAAGCTCTGTCATCGGCGCCATACGTGTGAGGCGCTCTGAAAGACCGTGGGCATTGTCTTTTTGAAGCATTACAACTTTACGACCATTGAGATCGCGAATGTTGGCAATTTTCAATCTGCTCTGACAAAATAAACTAAGCTGAGTTTCTTCGTAGGCAGGACCCATCAAGAAACCATTATTTTTTTGTGGTCCACGTAAACGGGCTGCTGCAAAGTCACCTTCGTTATTTCGCAGCGCCTGCATAACATCAGATTCATTCGCATAAATTTTGTAGCGAATTTTCAAGTTGTAAAGATTGGCAAAATTTTCGATCAAATCATGATCGATGCCAGAGGCTTCACTATTTTTGTTGGTTTTATACGAAAGAGGACTTTGCGTGGTGAGCACAACAACTGCATCTTTTTGTTGTACACTCTCTAAGCTGCTATGCTCGTTTAGATAAAGTGCATCGCAACCATTCATGGCAATCGCAAAAATGGCGAAGCAACAGGTGGTGATGACATGAGATAATTTCTGCTTTTTTAGACGCATAAGTCTGAGTTTGGTAGATGAATTCGGGTGTATGCGCAAGCTTTGAAGCCCTTTGAGGGCCGAATAAGCATGGGATAGTGAATTAAGTCCCTGAAAGCAGGAAAATACTTTAGTCTTTTATGGCGCTCTAGGACATTTTCGGCATGCGCCATTTC